>QNFX01000034.1 GCA_003650125.1 Campylobacterota bacterium | reverse complement strand
CATAATTTTGGGATTATCTTTATCGAGCTCTAAAACATCTCGAAGATAGCCAATGGCCGTTTCTGCACTATCGAGTTCATATAAAATCTTTGCCCACAAGGCACGATACTCGGTATTTCTAGGGTCAAGATTGATGGCCCGAGCAAGAAACTCTTGGGATCTTTGATATTTTCTATATTTTAAATACTGCTCTCCTAAAAGAAAAAAGTCTTCATCATTTAAGGGGTCAAGATCTAGTGCCTTTACTAAATTTTTTAAGGCCAAGACAATATTATCGGAAGCGAGATAATATCTTGCGAGTAATGAGAAATATTCCGCGGTATTTGATAGGGGGGTTGAAGCGAGAGTCACAAGCTCTCTTTTAGCGGCATCTAATCTATAGGACGTGATATTGGCCATAATCAGTGTATAGTTAACCGTCATATTAGTGGGATATTCTTTTCTAAGTTTTAATAGCGTATTAAGAGCAGACTCATAAAAACCCCGGTTGACTTGAATTTCAGCGAGCAGGAGTTGAGCGGGAATATATTTTTCATTAAGATCAGATGCCTCAATAGCGTAGTTAAAGGCCTCATTCCAGTTTTTATTTTTCATCTCTTCCTGGGCCAACTTCATGTGTTGTTTAATTTTACTTTCAATAACAAGACTACCAACTGCCGAATCGCCTCCCATATTTAGTGCCGCGAGCTTTGATCGAAGCTCATCAGAATCATAGAGTTGAAGTGCTTTTCTAAAATATTTCACCGCTTTCTTATCTTCTTTTTTAACTGCGGCAAGGGTTCCCAGATATTCTAAATATTTTGAATAATAAAAAGGTGATTGCCCTGCTGATAATGTATTGATCCGAATTAGAACCTTTTCTAATTCTTTAAACTGAGAATCGCGAATAAGATATTTGCAATACTCAAGGTATAAAGGGACTGAATTTTTAAAATTTTTAAGTCCTCTAACTATCTCCTTTTTCCCTTTAGTAAATTGCTCATCACTATTTAAAAACCTTGAAATGGCGTAATAAGATTCAATCGGCCGGTATTCAATATCTTTAATCTTATCGTAAACTTTTTTGGCCTTGGTCAATTCTCCTGTTTTAACTAAAATTTCAAGATAGGTAGAGAGAAGTTTTAAAGAAGGCCTACCCACTCGCAGATAATTTTCCATCACATTTAAGGCGGTAAAATACTTTCTATTATAAAAATAAAATAGGGCGGTACCTATCACTACATTGATATCAGTTAAGCTCTTACTTTTAGCAATAAGAATAAGTCTAAAAAGAATATTCCCCTCTTTCTTGGGATTAGCAGAATTTAAAAGCAGTTCTGAATAGGTGAGTATTAGGTTCCCTAGCGCCGGATTATCTTGAAAATCATGCTGAAGGGAGAGACGAAATTCCTTTGCGGCCGACAACCGTGCCATATAATTACTTTTTTGATAAAGTTTTATCCCCTTGGTTAAGGCCTCTTTACTTTTTTTCTCATCTTTAAATTCAAACGTGACAGGAAAGCGAATCTTTAAGGGGACAATTTTTATTCCCTCTGGAGAGGTAGGTCCTGGTTCTAAAAGTTCCAATAAAAAATAAATGATAATAAAAGAAGCGGCAATCGCACGTATTATTATTTTTTTAGTGATTCTTTTAGGTGGGGGAGTGACTTCTACTACCACCTCTTCTTTAATCTCTTCGGCCGGTTTTTCTTTCTCTGCTACTTCTCTCGTCAACTCTCTTTCCATCTCCTCAAAAGAGCTGTCGGCCTGAGCATCTAAATCGGGAAGCATTTCTTGGATATTAAATTGCCCCGTGGCCATTTCCAAATCTATTTTTTCAAATTCTTCTTCTGGTTCTACTTCCTCTGCTATTTTTTTCTCTTCTTTTTCTGCTCCTGGAAGAATGATCTCTTTTGTGACCTCAATCTCCTCTTCAAGAAAAGATCTAGCATCGATCACCTTAGTTGGTTCTATCTCTTCTTCTTCTAGGCCCCTAATTGGAGGTTTTACTGTCTCCTGAGTTCCTATCGTGTACGCAAATTCCTCGTGGCCAAATTCCTCTGGTACTTCTTCTGGTGAGCTTAATTGATTTAAGAGGAGTTCAAGATCGAGCCAATCGCCAGCGGGAAAAAGCTGTGCCAAAACTCCTGTTGAGTCTCCCTTAATATGAGATTCAAGCTGATCCAAAGACATTGGCCCTTCGAGACGGCCATCGGGAAATTTTATTCTGATTTTTTTCTTCACCTATGAAAAATTATAACCCAAAAGGTTAGGCAAAAAAACTAGAGGAAGGCCTAAAGACCTTCCTTTATTGCACAAAAAAGAGCTTAGAATGAACGATTTTAGTAATCAGTCCTGACCAAAAAATCCCCAAAAAGAGTACTGGAACGGCCAGAGCGGTGATTAGACCTTGATTTATATAACCAAAGCCTCCAATCTTTTCCTCTGATTCGGCCGGAGTAAAAAACATAAATCTTATAACCTTTACATAAAAATAAAAGGATATAACTGAAGTTAGCCCCCCTATTAATACCAAGGTATAAAGCTTTTGATTTATGGCCGCATAGAAAATATTAAATTTGGCGATAAACCCCGCAAAGGGCGGAACACCTGTGAGAGAAAACATAACTACGGCCATCACAACCCCCATTAAAGGGTAGCGAAAACCAAGTCCAGAAAATCTCTCAAAATGATCATTACCGTATTTATCTGCAACAAATGAAGTAATAAAGAAGGCCACTAAGGTCATGAATAAATAAGTTATCATGTAAAACAAGACTGCTGAGACGCCTATATCATCAATGACCACTACTCCTAAAAGCATAAAGCCTGCCTGGCCAATAGAAGAGTAGGCCAGCATCCGCTTGACTGATTTTTGAGCGATGGCGGAAACATTTCCAACAATCATGGTTAAAGCTGCAACCACTTGCAAGACACCCACCCAAGAGACATGCATTACAGTATTTTCGGGGCCAAAAAAGATCATGGTCACACGAAGAAGAATGGCCATACCGGCCATCTTAGGAACTATCGCAAAGAAAGTTGTAACTGGAAGGGGAGAGCCCTCATAGACATCTGGGGCCCACATATGAAAGGGGACACAGGCAATTTTATAACCAAGTCCCACGAAGAAAAATATAAAAGAAGGGATTAAAATCGCCATTTGCAAAGAGCTCAGATCTTTTATCAGGGGATAGATCTCAACAAATTGAATAGAACCAAACACTCCAAAGATATGACTGATTCCAAAAACCATCATACCTGAAGCAACTCCTCCATAGAGCACATATTTAATTCCCGCCTCAGAACTTCGATCATCATTTTTCTTTAAGGTGGCCATTACGTAGGAAAGAATAGAAAGAGTTTCAACTCCAATATAAGTTGTAAGCATATTATTAGCAGAAGCTAAAAGCATTCCACCTACTAATACTCCAATCGCCATAAGAGCAAACTCTGCTTTCATATTGGAATAGATATCTCTCGATTGTTGTCCTAGATAAATGGTAAAGAGAGTTCCTGCCACCATTAGAATTTTTACTATCGTAGAAAAGGGATCAATTATAACCGCATTAGTAAAAATCGAAGCAGGAGGTACTCCTAAATTTTTAACTAGTGCCAGAAGTGCCAGAACAAGTCCTACGGTCATAACTCCAAAAAATAATTTTCGTCCTTTTTCCTCTTCAGAGTAGGTCGCCTCGATAAAAAGTAGACCTACCAAAGTGAAAATGACCATTATTTCCGGAATATATAGACTCAAATTGGCCAGGTAATTTATATTCATAACCTAATCCTTTTTAGGGAGCGAATTTGGCCAAATCTATCACTAGTTTTCCCACTGAGGTCTTCATCACATCCAAGATAGGTAATGGATAAATCCCTAAGAAAATAACTAGAAAACAAAGTGGGGCCATGTAAAACATCTCTCGTTTATTCACATCAGCGTATTCTTTACAAGAGTCGATAATTTCACCAAAAAACATTCTTTTAAACATCCATAGCAGATAGGCCGCTCCAAGCACTAGTCCTATAAGCCCAAGCAAAGCAATGGTGGGGTATGGTTTAAATACTCCGATAAAGACAAGGGCCTCAGAGATAAAACCTGAAAGTCCTGGTAGACCTAAAGAGGCAAAGAGTCCAATGATAAAGATAATGGAGTATTTAGGCATCTGCGCATAGAGCCCGCCAAAGCCTTTCTTACCTTCAGGAGTGACGATCCATCTGTGGTGAGATCTCTCATATAAAATCCCAATCAAGAGAAACATCATCGCGGTTGATAGACCGTGATTAAACATCTGTAAAACTGCACCATTCATCCCTTCAGTGGTCATGGCGGCGATACCGAGCATAACAAAACCCATATGGGAAACTGAGGAGTAAGCGATAAGTTTTTTGACATCGGTTTGCGCCATAGCACAGAGAGCGCCATAGATAATATTAACCAGTCCCAGCCAAGCTATGAAGTCCCCGAAGTAGTGTCCTGCTTGCGGAAAGATGGGATAGGAAATTCTAAGAAATCCATAAGTTCCCATCTTAAGTAGTACTCCGGCCAGAATAACTGACACCGCAGTAGGTGCTTGAACATGAGCGTGGGGTAGCCAAGTGTGGAATGGAAAAATAGGAACTTTAATGGCAAAGCCCACAAAGAGCATGGCAAAAAAGACTTTATCAAAGGGTAGATCCATGCCAAACAGACTCAATTTTAAATCGGCAAAATGTCCACCCATCAACTTAACCATGTCAAATGTCTCAGCACCAAGTCTTCCTTCAGCAGCGAAGTAAAGAGCGATGATGGCAAGTAACATTAAAACAGAACCAAAAAAGGTATAGAGGAAAAATTTGATAGCTGCGTATTCTCTGTTGTCTCCTCCCCAGATTCCAATAAGGAAAAACATAGGCAAAAGCATAACTTCCCAAAAGACATAGAAAAGGAAAAAATCTAAGGACATAAAAACACCAAAGATACTTCCCTGAAGCATTAACAGCAACGAAAAATAACCTTTATGCATCTTCTTTATATCAAAAGAGCTAAAGCTACAGATTAAGAATAAAAGTCCATTTATCCAAACCATAGGGAGAGAGATTCCATCAATTCCTAATTTGTAATAGATATTAAAACTTTTAATCCAGGGCATACTGACTGCCGTGAATGGTTGAATCCCGGGAACTGCCTGATCAAAGTTCACATAGAGGATACAACAAAGGATAAAAGTGACAGTAGTTACGGCGACAGTAAACCACCGAATAGCATTAACTTTTTCCTTGGGAATGAGCAAGATTAGCAACGATCCTAAGATCGGAAGCCAAAGAATATAATTTAACAACCCGTGCACCGGTATCTCCTTTTAAGCAACTCTTAACGTTAATAAATAACTTGCCATGACTAAAAAAATCACCACAAAATAAAACTGTATCTTTCCGGACTGAAGCGTCCGAAGCACCAAATTAAAAAATCTAACTCCCGCACCAGTTCCATCGACACCAATAGTATCAACTACAACGTCATCAAATTTTCTGGCCCAATAGGAAAAGAAATTATTAACGTTGGCCCAACCATCAATAAAGATTCGGTCCCAAATTCCCATATCAACCCAAGCAATAAAATCTTGAAATTTGAAAAGAACTTTTTTAATTAGTACGTCTATATAAAAATGATCAAAATAATATTTGTTTTTTAAAGTCTGATACCAACCAGAAAAGGTAGTTGCCCACCATCCAGGGTTTAACGACTTTCTAATATACATTAAATAGGCCAGAAAAATTCCCAGAAAGGCGATAAAGATAGAGCCTACGGCCCCATAAAGGTGAAGAGTGTGAGCGTGATGTGCTTCCTCTGCGCTAAGTCCATGAGTCGGATCGTAATGAGATTTTGAAAAATCTATTGCTGGTTTAACATCAACTTTTCCCCACGCCTGAGACTTATAGTTTTTAAACTTGGCCAGATGATGTGCATCGGGTTTTTCAATTAGCGTCTGAAACCATTCTTTGTTTTCTACACCAGGAAATTTAACTAGCCCTTGCCCCGTGAGGGAACCACTGTACCAAAGACCAAGTGTAAAAAGACTTAAGATAAGTAATGGCAAGTTTCTATTAAAAGAGAATTTTTCAGTATGACAATGATCGAAGAGCTCTTGATCTCTTGGAGCTCCATAAAAAGTTAGAAAGATCATTCTAAACATATAAAAAGCTGTTAAAAGTGCCGCTACAAAACCAAGCACCATAGGAAGAGAATATACTGGATTTTTTAAACCCATGATAAGCGCTTCACCTAGGATTCTATCTTTAGAGACAAATCCTGAGAAGAAAGGAACCCCGGAAATGGCCAGAGAACAAATCACCATGACAAAGGCGGTATAAGGCATCTTTTTTCTAAGCCCACCCATTCTCGGCATCTCTTGAACGTGACCGCCAGTGTGATGATCATGAAGTGAGTGAATAACTGAACCAGATGAGAGAAATAGACAGGCCTTAAATACGGCGTGAGTAATCAAGTGCATAAAAGCGGCATTATAGTTACCAACTCCCACTCCTAAAACCATAAAACCAAGTTGTGAAATGGTTGAGTAAGCGAGAACTGCTTTAATATCAGTTTGCACAAGGGCCATCGTTGCCGCTCCAAAAGCGGTAATAGCACCAATATATGAGACAAAGACTAAAAGGTGTCCGGCCTCAAGAACAGGGTAAACTCTAAGAGATAGATAAACTCCGGCGGCAACCATAGTAGCAGCGTGAATTAGTGCTGAAGTTGGGGTTGGGCCCTGCATGGCATCGGGAAGCCAGATCTGTAATGGAAACTGGGCCGACTTACCAATAGTACCCATAAAAAAGCAAAGGCCGGCAAAGGTTGCGAGGGGAATTCCCAGGAGCATTTGCCCATCAAATCCACCATTTGCAATTACATTATAAAGATCTACGAAGGTAAAACTTCCCTGACCGTTAACCTGAGTCGTTACATTCCAAACAATTAAAAGACCAAAAAGAAAGAAGACATCGCCGATTCTAGTGGTCATGAAAGCTTTCATGGAAGCATCACCAGGAGCTTCTCTTTCATAATAAAAACCAATCAGAGAGTAAGAGCAAAAGCCCATCACTTCCCAAAACATGAAAAAAGATAACAAGTTATCTGAAAGTGCCACTCCAAGCATACCTGCAGTAAAAAGCGACATATAAATCATGTAGCGAGCGTATCTTTTATCTTCGCCCATATAATAAGTAGCAAAAAGATGAATCAAAAAGCCAACACCTGAAACCATCAAAAGCAACATGGCCGACATTTGATCGATATAGATTCCCAAGTTTAATTTGAAGGTAGGACCTAGATCAAACCAGGTAAAAGTTTTATGGATGTAATAATCTGCAGAGTATTGATTAAAAACAAAATCAGCAAAGATACGTGCTGAAAGTAAAAACGATCCAAAAATAGCAACACAAACCATGATGCCGGTAAATTTAGGAAATTTCTTGGCCGTAAACGACCCGATAACAAATGCCAAAAAAGGCAAAAGAACGATTGGGGCAATATTTGCAATGGTATAGTCCATAAACTCTAACCCTGTAATTGTGTGGCGTCATCGATATGGACGGTCTCACGTATTTGGTAAAATCTTAAAACAATGGCCAGGGCAACGGCCGCTTCCGCAGCGGCAATTACGATTATAAATAGAGAAAAAATGTGACCATCGATGCTGTTGTTTAAAAATCTAGTATAAGCGACAAAATTTAAGGCCGAAGCATTCAGAATTAACTCCAGTCCCAAAAGAATCGCAATAATATTTTTCCTTGCTAAAATAGCAATTACACCACAAATAAAAAGAATGGTGGAAATGATTAAATAACTCGCTAAACCCATCATTAGTTAATCCTGTTTTTCCGAGGCCTGGCAATTATGGCCGCTCCAATAAGAGCACCTAATAGAAGGACTGAGGATATTTCAAAGGCCAATACATGATCTGTAATAAGGGATTTTCCTATTCTCTCAACTGTTGGAAGATAATTTGGAAGCTCTCCGGCCGTATAATTTTTAAAAATTGATATATATAATTTAACCATCATCAAAAGAACAACTACAGCTGTTAACCCGCCAATCGTATAGGTTCTAATATTTCCCATTAAGGCCGTTTTAATCATGCCAAATTTATTTTGTTTCTGAGCATGAGGTCCACCGGTTAACATCACCGCAAAGACCATCAAAATTACCACTCCACCCACATAAACAAGAAGTTGAATCGCTGCTACAAAATCTGCGCCTAAGGTTAAGTAAAGTCCTGCCATTCCTAAAAAAGAAGCTAGAAGGTAAATACAAGCATGCATAAGATCTTTGGTAGTTATCACCATAATAGCGCCGATAACCGTCAAGACTGCTGAAATAAAAAATAAGGTTAGATCAAACACCCATAAACTCCTTAATGAATTCCCGCGGCTGCAGTTCCGCTTTTAAAAAGTAACACAAATAAAGATTTCCCTTTAAAAAGCCACATCCAAACTCCTGCCCCTACTAAGTTAAATAGTGCGATAGGAATTAAATATTTCCAGCACATAGTCATCAGTTGATCGACACGAAGTCGTGGAAGAGTCCAACGAATTACAATTACAAAATAATAAAGGGCGAGAGTCTTAGAGAAAAAGGCCCCTAATTGTAGAAGCTGCCCCCAAATTGTATCTCCACCTAAATTAAAAGGAACTTGATAACCACCTAGAAATAACGCTGCTGTAACACCGCAAACAACAAAAACTTCTATATATTCTGCCAGCGCAAAGAAGGCAAATCTCATGCCAGTAAATTCTGTATGATAACCAGAGACAAGTTCTGATTCTGCTTCAGGAAGGTCAAATGGCGCTCTGTTGGTTTCGGCCAAGGATCCAATAAAAAGTACAAAAAAGCCTATAAAGGTAAAAGGATTATGAAAGATAAACCATTCATGAGGCCATCCACCTTGCGCTCTCGTAATAACACCGAAGGAAAGTCCTCCTGATAACAGGACTACTGCTAAGATTGATAGAACTATCGGAATTTCATAACTGATAATTTGTGAAGCTCCCCTCATTCCTCCAAGCATGGACCATTTAGAATTTGAAGCATAACCTCCAAGGAAAATCGCAAGCCCTACTAGGGAACTAATACCAATTAAATAAACTACCCCAACATTTAGATCTGTTAAGGTAAATCCACTGGAAAAAGGAATAACTGCCAGAGTTCCAAATACTCCGGTTAGGGCCAGCATAGGAGCAATGAAAAATAAAAGTCGATCCACATCTTTTGGAACGATATCCTCTTTCATTAACATTTTTACACCGTCGGCCAAGAACTGAAGAATTCCATAAGGGCCTACACGATTAGGTCCCATTCGCAGCTGCATATCAGCTGAAATTTTTCTTTCAGCATAAGTTCCAAGTCCACCAATAGTGGAAAGGATTGTCACAATTATGATAACTCCTACTAGGAATATTAAAAAAGCAAATAAGGTTGGGCCGTTAGCGCCATAACTTTCTGTCAGAAATTCTAATAAGTCTTTAAATGGCCCAAATTTGGCGAGGTAAGAAACAATCGTATCAGTCATTTTCTATCCCTGTTCCTTCTTTGGAATCTTCACTCATCTTATAACTCTTAACCCAATCGAGATCTCCCTTTCTCCAACAATAAGCAAGACCTGCTACAAGAATCGTTATAAAGATAATTAGTTCGATGAGAACTAGGCCTCCAAGACCAATTTCATTCATTGATTTAAAAACGGCCACTACAGGAAACATTAAAGCAGATTCAACATCAAATATTATAAAGATAAGTCCCGTTACATAAAACCGCATATTAAAGAGGGACCATGCAGATCCTACCGGATCCTCCCCGCATTCGTATGCCTGCTCCTTAACCGGATTAGGGTTATGGGGACGAACAACTTTTGAAATTAAAACGACCGTTATCCCTACTAGTAAAACTCCTAGCAGTAACAACATTAGTATCGGCATGTAGATGTCGAGATTAGACATTGACATCCTGGACTCTCCAATTAAGAAAGTGAATAAATGACCAAAATTATGGCCTAAGCATATTATAGTTGAAAACTATTTGCACTAAGTTTCTTACTTAAGCAACCTTTAACGAATACTAAGTTTACCGGGCCGCAAAAATAATTTTTCCCCTTTTGTTTGATGCACAAATAGGGTAAGAAGTTTTGGCACCATGAACTACTTTGAATCACTTAATAAAAAAATTGAAAATTGGTATTCTTCAGATATACCAAAACTTAAAATTACTGGGGTCGAGACGGATCAGTGGGCCTTTTTTCTGCAAACATTTTGTGAGTCTCATTATAATCTTTTTGAAAATAAATCTCATTTTATCATTTGCCCTACTCTGGATCGAGCAGAAGCGTTATATCAAACCCTTAAAGTGGGCATGCCCCAGAGAAGTATCCTACTTTTTCCAGGACTTGATTTCTCTCCTTATGCTGACTACATCCCATCTGAGAGCAACTTATTAAAAAGGTTCGAAGTATTAGATACTCTAGCGCGCGGTGATAAAGGTCCCATTGTACTATTCACCGTAGAATCATTTCTACTAAGAGTTCCTCCCCGTAGTTTTTTTCTAGAAGGAAAATTTAAAATTGCGGTAGATGATATCATCTCGCCTGATGATCTGGCGCATAAGTTAGTCTCTTTAGGTTATTCCTCTTCTGTTTCTGTGGAAGAGCCTGGAACATTTTCTAGAAAGGGTGAAATCTTTGATCTCTTCCCACTTTCAGGGCCTGCGATAAGACTGCAATATTTTGATGAATTAATCGAAAATATCCACGGCATTGATCTGGAGACCCAAAAAACAAACTGGGATTTTAATCCCAAAGAAGTAGATGTTTCTCCTGGCCCTTCGATTTTTAGCACAGCTCCTTATAAGGATCATTTACGGGAAAATATTCCCCAGGCCGGGCCGGCCTTTAGAGAAAAATTTGAAAAGAGAAAAGAGCTTTTTCACAAAATAAGTAATCATCAACTATTTGAAGAGTATCCCGCCTACATTCCTCTTTTCTTTAGGCATCCAGAAACTCTTTTTGATTATATAAACCCTGATGAAACAATCATCACTATCCTTGATTATCATTTTAGTTCTCAGACTTTTTCTGAACTTGCCGAGGACCTCAGAGTAGATTTTGAAAGGGTGGCCCAAGACACTCTAAATGATAATCCTCTACCCGGGCCTGATTCACTTTATAACCTCGAAGGTTTTGAAAAACTCGAAAGTGAACCGCATATTGATCTAAGCTCAGTCGATCTTACGACTCAAATGGATGAGGACATGGGTGGCAAGCTTGAACTTAAACTTGAGGGTCTAAAAAGTTATATCGATCCAAGAATTGGGAAATCGGAAGATAAGTATTCCTATATAAAAAATATTTTATCTTTTTTGAATAAATTTCCAGGTGATGTTATTCTTTCAACTCACTTAGAGAGTTCCAAAAAAGAAATTCAATTCCTTTTAGAAGAATATGATGAACTGCGAGCAAAAATTAAGTTTATCCACTCTGATCTGCCCCATGGTTTTCATTATCCTGCTGATAAGACAATCATTTTAACTGATGGGGATATCTTTAGTGTAAAAAAAACCAAAACCAAAAAATATTCCAACGCCAGGGCAGATCTATTTGCTGAGCAAATCTCCACCTTAAAAAAAGGTGATTATATTATCCATTCTCTTCACGGGATTGCCCAGTACCAAGGCCTGGAAATGATGGGAAGTGGAGATCAGCAGGCCGATTATCTGGTTCTCCTCTATGCCAATGGTGATAAGGTTTATGTTCCGGTTTACAAGATTAATCTTATTCAAAAACACGGCGACTCAGAACTAAACTTAAAACCAGATAATCTTAGGACGCGAAAGTTTGATCAATTAAAAGATCGGGCAAAAAAATCTATCAAGAAACTGGCCTTTGATCTTTTAAAACTTCAGGCCAAAAGACATACTACTGAATCATTTTCTTTTTCACCTCCTGATCATTACTTTAAAGAGTTTGAGCTGGCCTTTCCTTTTGATGAAACCCCTGATCAGGCCCGGGCCATTGAAGATGTACTCGCTTCCATGCAAAAGGCCACACCCATGGATCATTTAGTTTGTGGCGATGTGGGATTTGGTAAAACTGAAGTGGCCATGCGAGCGGCCTTTAAAGCAGTCCTTGATAAAAAACAAGTAGCAATTCTAGTTCCCACGACAATTCTCGCTCTTCAACACTACAACTCTTTCAAAGAGAGATTTAAAGGTTTCCCTATTACCATCGACTTTTTAAGTCGTTTTAAAACGCCCTCCCAAATAAAAGAGATCAAAGAAAAACTTAAACATGGTGAAATCGATATCATTATCGGAACTCACACCTTAATTGGTTCAACTATAAAGTTTGATGATCTAGGCCTTGTCGTTGTTGATGAAGAGCAGCGATTTGGCGTCGGCCATAAAGAAAAGCTAAAACTTCTTAGGGCATCGGTTGATTTTTTAACTCTTACAGCAACTCCTATCCCTAGAACTATGCAACTCGCATTTTTAGGGCTTAAAGAACTTTCACTGATTCAAACTGCACCTCCAAAAAGACAGAGTATTAAAACCTATCTTATCCGCGAGGATGAACAAACACTAAAAATCGCTCTCGAAAAAGAGCTTAATCGGGGGGGGCAAGTCTTTATTGTCCACAATAGAGTTAGAGATATTGAATTAATTGCAGAAAATATTAAAAAGCTGGTTCCGCTCGCAAAAATTCTTGTGGCCCATGGGCAACTCGGCGAACGAGATTTAGAAAAAAGGATGTCCGCTTTTTATCATGGTGAATATCAAATTCTTCTCTCTACAACTATTATTGAATCAGGACTAGACATTCCCAATGCCAATACCATGATTATTTTTAACGCCCAAAATTTTGGTCTTGCCCAACTTCATCAACTGCGAGGAAGAATTGGTAGATCAGATAAGAAGGCCTACGCCTATTTCGTTATTCCTAAAAATAAAAACGTCGGCCCTCTAGCAGAGAAAAGACTTAAAGCAATTCAAACCTATGCTGATAAGGGGTCTGGTTTTTCTATTGCCTCAAGTGATTTAGAAAATCGTGGAGCTGGGGATATCCTTGGTGGTAGTCAATCCGGACATATTGAATCCATAGGCCTTGAACTTTATATGAAGCTTTTAAAAGAGGCGATTGCTGATCTGAAGGGAGAAAAATCCACTCCTAAAATTGATGTGGAAATTTCAACTCCTTTTCCTGCTTTCATTCCAGAAAGCTATATTACTGATTCAGGAGAAAGACTAAAGCAGTATAAGAAAGTGGCCAATTGTGATTCGCTGGAAAAATTAGAAAGTTACCAAGAAGATTTTACTGAAATTTTTGGTGTTCCTCCAAAAGAACTTAGAAATCTCTTCACTATTCTTGAAGCGAGGATCACTATTTCTTATCTGGGACTTAAATCCATTAAAGTAGTAGGAACTAGTATCATCTTGCAATTTGATCAAGATTACTTGCAGTCGCGGGAAGAGCTTAGAAACCAAATCATAGATTCATTTTTAAACCGGCCCAATTCGTACCAATTCACTCCAGCATTCAAGCTAATATACACCTCTAAAAAACAAGTCACAGAGGAAGAATTTCTCCAGTTTTCCAAGGATATTGCACAAAAAATTGCATCATGTTAGCCTAAAATTGAACAATTTTATCTGGGATAAACATGAAAATTTTTATTATTTTGGCCCTTCTTCCTATCTCTGCTTTTGCTGCTAAGGGAGCTTCTGTTGCTACGGTAAATGGAACAGAAATTTCAAAGGAATTTTTTGATAATTCCTATAAAAGAAATTTAATGTTTGTTTCTGATAAGAAGGTAACTCCCGAAAAAGTAGTGAATGATCTTATTAATAGAGAGCTTGGAATTCAAAAGGCCAAGAAAAATAAATTAGAAAGCGATCCCGTAGTTCAGCAAAAAATGCTCGATGTCCTTTACCATGCACAAATTTCCAAAGACCTCGAACCGCTACTTCGAAAAATAAAAGTGACTAATAAAAATGTTAAAAGCTATTACAAAAAATACCCTGAATATAGAACTGCTCAGGTGCTTTTAAGAGTTAAGGCGCAACCTGAAAAAGGTGAGGCCGAAGCGGCACTGGCCAAGGCGATGGAAGTCTATGACACCGTTAAGAAAAGTCCGGACAAATTTACTGCACTAGCTAATAAATACTCTCAGAGCTCAACTGCTCCGATGGGTGGAGACCTTGGTTTTCAACCTGCAGTCAGTCTAGCGCCAGAATATTTTGAGGCAATCAAAGGAAAATCGAAGGGTTATATTACGAGTCCCATTAGAAGCCAGTTTGGTTATCATGTAGTAAAGATCCTAGCTATTCGAAAATTCAAAGATGTCAACAAGGCGCAGTATAAGAAGCTCGTTTACGACCAAAAAAGAGATGCCATTATAGCAAGATATTTTGCTGAACTTCGCTCTAAAGCTAGTATAAAAATCGATAAAAACCTCTTGAAATAGGCACTCTGACTCAGGTAGTTTAATAGGACCTCAGAGGGCCTATGAAATATCTAATTACCATAATCTGTATCGCTTTTTCCTGGAATCTTTCCGCCAAAGTACTCGACAAAATCATGGCAGTGATTGATGAAAATATCATCACTCTCTCACAAATTAAGAGAATCCAGGGTAATCTAACTCCCAGAAAAAATATCGCTCCTCCCATTTATACCAAAGATAAAATGAGCTCCGATGAGATCGTAGATTTAATTATCCGAAAATATCTCATTAGAGACAAAATAGCTGAGCAAGGATTTATCATCAGCGATGAACAGGTCGAACAGCAAATTAGTGCTACCGAAAAAAGACTAGGCCTTACTCGAGAATCCTTAATGAACTTTTTACAATCGTCCAATCTCACCTTTGATGAATATTTTGAAGTCACACGTGAAACAATCGAATTTAATATCTTTAATGGCAGAATTATTCGGCCACTTATCACCATCACTGATCAAGAAATAAAAAATATTTTCTATAAGCAAAATGAAGGTAACACCACATTCACCTTCAAATATCTTTTAACTGATTTCTATCTAGAAAATTCCTCCCCCTCCCAGATTAATAAATTCAAAAAAATGCTAGAAAAATATCAAATCAATGGCATTTTGCCGGAAGAGTTTATTTCCATGCAAACCAATGTTCTAGGGAATGTCACTGAAGATGGTTTGACCCCACCCCTTATCCGTCTACTTAAAAAAACCGGGGAAGGACAATTTACCACCCCCATAAAAATAAATAACGCCCACCATGTCTTTTTTATTAAAAAGAAAGACCTCGTAGAGTCTGAGATCTTCAACCAGGCCAAAGAAAGAATTAAAATGGGTCTTTATGGAAAAAAAGCTCAAGGCACCATTGATATTTGGGTTAAAAGGGAAGGTTCCCGCCATTACCTAAAATACTTTTATAAGAGAAAGAAAAAGAAATGATCCTTATTACTGGCGGCCATGAAAAATCTATTGGCCTAGAAGTGTTTCTAAAGTCTTTTCTGCTCCTAACAAAAGAGCAAAAAAAAGAATTCCACCTCTTTTGCGATATTAAAGCGCTAGAAACCAACTTAGTATTTCTTAAAATAAAATTTAAAATTACCAAAAATAAACTCAGCTTAGATACTGGTGAATTAAAACTTACGCTTTTTGATAAATCAAAATATTCAACTCCGGCCACCTCCATAGCTCTGTTAAAGGCGCTAGAGATCATAGATGTCCACCGAGATATTTTAGTGACTCTTCCCACTTCAAAGGATCAGCTCTTTTTAGAGGGCAAACAACAAAAAGGTCATACCGATCTTTTTCGAAGCCTCTATGATAGCGAATACCTAGGAATGAATTTCCTCTCACCGGAAGAAAAAATTCTACTTATTACAGATCATCTGCCTCTTAAAGATGTGGCAAAAAATATAAATCCCGATTTAATTTATTATAAAACCGGACACTCCATCTTAGGTTATGAACAATTTTTCAATGGAATTGATGAAGTGATCATGGCAGGACTTAATCCCCATGCAGGAGAAAATGGCCTGATGGGACTTGAAGAAAAAAACATTTACCAAGCAATTCAAAAACTTAAAAAGACCTTTCCAAGAATCAACTTTAAAGGCCCTCTCTCCGGAGATGCCCTTCATTTTGAAAAAAAGAAGAATAAATCCCAGTTATTTGTCTATATGTACCACGATCAGGGTCTACCCTCTTTTAAAGCGAGATTTGGCCTTACGGGCATCAATATTACCTTTGGCCTACCCTTTTTAAGAATGAGTGTTGACCATGGTACTGCCTTTTCCCTATATGGAAAAAGTGTGGCAAATTATCTGGGCCAATATTATTTATTAAATCAGGCACTAGTGGCCCACACCAAATTAAAGTCACAAAAAGTTTATTATGGCATTCGATCAAATCAAAATTACCAAGGCCCGCGTCCACAACCTTAAAGACGTAACAGTTAGTATTCCTAAAAATACTTTAACCGTTATTACAGGCCCTTCTGGCTCGGGAAAATCTTCTCTTGCTTTTGACACTATCTATGTTGAAGGACAACGACGTTATATTGAATCTCTAAGCTCCTATGCCCGGCAATTCTTAGGTCAATTTCAACCACCTGACGTTGAATCTATCTCGGGACTATCTCCCGCCATAGCCATTGATCAAAAAAGCCGTAGTAAAAATCCCCGCTCTACAGTGGGAACTGTAACTGAAATTTATGATTATCTAAGAGTTCTCTTTGCCAGGGCCGGAACTCTCTATGATCCAGAGTCAGGCGTTGAGATCAGGAAATATACTCCCAATCAAATAGTAAAAACGCTTCTAAAGCTTAAAGAAAAAACAAAAGTTCAAATCCTTGCCCCTATTAATATTGAAAAGAAGAGTATGCTTAAAAAAGAGCTCTCAAGAATAATGAGCATGGGTTTTTCCCGTGCCCGAATCAATACAATTATCAAACCTTTAGATAGCGACCTGAAAATAAAAGAAGGCGACCAATTTGAAATTGTCGTTGATCGAATCCTTGTTAAAAAAGGGATCGATAAAAGACTTGCCGACTCAATTGAGCACGCTCTAAAGCTTGGAAATGGAAAAATTTTAGCACTAATCGGGGAGAGCGATGAGCTGCTCTTTAGCGAACATAATATGTCTCCGACTTCTGGAGAAATCTATCCAGATCTCGAGCCCCGTCTTTTCTCTTTTAATTCTCCCATCGGGGCCTGCCCTGATTGTAATGGGCTAGGAGAAATGAAGCGCTTTGAAAAAAGACTGATGATCTCTGATAAAAACCTAACTCTAAGTGCAGGGGCCATTGTTCCTCTTACTAAAAGGAGTTCCTTTCTCTTTAAAATGGTCATCGAAATGGCCCGCCAGGAAAAGGTAGAACTAACTCTTCCATATAAAGATCTCCCGCAAAGTTTTAAAAAAATACTTTGGGATGGTTCTGATAAAATTTTTAAATACTCATTTAAGTCCAAAAACTCCACTTTTGAATTTAAAAAGTCTTTCCCAGGCCTTTTAAAGTGGTATCGAAAAAAGTTTATGGAAACTGGTTCTGAAAGACTTAGAAAATCGCTTGAGACCTATATGCGAATTAAACCGTGTAGGCTATGTGAAGGTAAGAGATTAAACAAAGTAGCTCTCTCCACCAAGCTTAAAAAAAATAATATCTATGATATCGCCAACTGGCCTGTGACTACCGCCTATGACTATTTTAAAGATTTAAAACTCACTGGTGAGCAGGCACAAATTGCTAAAAAATTAATTAAAGAAATCACTACCCGTTTAAAATTTCTAATTGATGTGGGACTTGGATATTTAAATCTCAATAGGGCCGCCATGACTTTATCTGGGGGAGAATCTCAAAGAATTAGATTGGCCACACAAATTGGTTCGGCCCTCTCGGGCGTCCTCTATGTTTTAGATGAGCCCTCCATAGGCCTTCACCAAAGAGATAATCAAAAACTTATAAAAACACTAAAGTCTCTGAGAGATTTGGGAAACACCGTCTTAGTGGTAGAACATGATGAAGAAACCATAGAAAACTCTGACTATATCATTGATATGGGACCGGGAGCGGGACTTCATGGTGGAAAGGTTGTGGCCAAAGGGTCTATTAAAGATATTTTAAAAAATAAAGTCTCCATAACTGCCAAATTTATGTCGGGAAGAGAGAAAATTTATATTCCAGAATCGAGAAGGACTTCTTTTGCCACTCTTGAATTAAAGGGTGCTACTCAAAATAATATTAAAAATCTTGATCTTAAGATTCCTCTTGGTGGAGTCGTTTGTGTAACCGGTGTTAGTGGCTCGGGAAAATCGACCCTCATTCATGAAATCCTCGTACCGGCGATTAAAGAACATCTGGCCAATGCCAAAAATAAAATTATTTTTAGTAAAGATAACTATAAAGATATTGAAGGCCTATCCCATATTGATTCAGTAATTGAGCTAACCCAATCACCCATTGGAAGAACCCCCAAATCAAATCCCGCAACATATTCGGGAGTTTTCTCTGACATCAGAGAGCTCTTTTCAGTAACACCTGAATCTAAAGTTCGCGGCTATAGGCCCGGTAGGTTCAGCTTTAATGTAAAAGGTGGACGCTGCGAAGAATGTGAAGGAAATGGCGTTAAAAAAATTGAAATGCACTTTCTTCCTGATGTCTATATTACTTGTAATGAATGTAAGGGCAAAAGATATAATCCTGAAACTTTGCATATCACTTATAAGGGAAAAAACATATCCGATATATTGGATATGGGCATCCTTGAGGCGCAAGATTTTTTCAAAAACTACCCCAGACTTAATCGTATTTTAACTGCATTAAACGATGTAGGCCTGGGCTACATGAAACTTGGCCAGCCTGCTACTACTTTATCAGGTGGGGAAGCGCAAAGACTAAAGCTTGCCAGTGAACTTAGTAAAAGAACTAAAGGACATTGTCTCTATGTTTTAGATGAGCCAACCACTGGGCTTCATTTTGCAGATATCAAAATGCTTTTAAAATCACTGCACGAGCTCGTTGAAAAAGGAAATACAGTAATTATTATTGAGCACAACTTAGATGTTATAAAAACCGCAGACCACCTTATTGATCTAGGTCCTGATGGTGGTGACCAGGGTGGAAAAATAATTGCCCAAGGCAGGCCTGAAAAAGTGGCCCTAAGTAAAAGCTCTCATACCGCTAAGTTTTTAAAGAAGATTTTAAAAAAATGATTGAAATAAAAAATATTGACGACCCTCGCATCGAGGAATTTCGCTCCCTTAAAAATAAAAACCTCCTAAGAAAAGATCTCATTATTGTAGAGGGTGAAAAAGTTATTTTGAAACTTTTAAACTCCTCTTTGAAGGTTTTTAAAATATTTGCTCCCAAATGGTTCTTAGAAAAATATAAAAGTATTTTACAAGGAGACATTTACCAAGCAGATAAGAAGATAAGAGAAGAAATTGTCGGACATCATCTTCACCAAGGGATCATGGCCTTAGCAGAAAGACCTGCTGAATATGATTTATGTAATCTCTCTTTTCCGGCCCTCATCTTAAATGGGGTTACTAGTCCAGAAAATGTTGGCAGTATTGTTAGATCTTGTGCTGCTTTTGGTATTAAATCTCTCATCATAGGGCCTAAAAGCTGTTCCCCATATCTAAGGAGATGCATTCGAGTTTCTATGGGAAATATTTTTTCTATGAAGGTTCATCATTCAAAAAACCTAGAACAGACAATAGATAAGCTAAAAGAAGATAGCGTCTTAATCTATGGAACAGCAAATATCCCTGGGGCCCATAATTTGCGTACTTTAAAATTAAAAAAGGAAAGTGCACTGATAATGGGAAGTGAGGGGCACGGAATCGAACCCGAAATTTTAGCTCTTTGTGACCAAGTAATAAAAATACCCGTTGATATAGATGTCGCCCATTTAAATGTGGCCACCGCAACTGCTATCTTTCTCTACCACTTAAGCTCTTAAGAAAAAGTTATTCAAACTTTCTCATGAGTGAGGCCATTTCAATCGCACCAAGGGAGGCCTCCCAACCTTTATTACCTGCTTTTGTCCCAGCTCTTTCAATCGCCTGCTCAATAGAATCCGTCGTTAAAACTCCAAAGATCACGGGAACTTCAGTCTCTAATGCTACTTTGGCCACTCCACTAGAAGCTTCTTTGCAAACATAGTCAAAGTGAGGAGTTGACCCTCTAATTACCGCCCCAAGCGTAACGATAGCATCATATTTTTTAGACGCTGCCATCTTTTTAGCGAGAAGTGGAATTTCAAAAGCACCTGGAACCCAGGCCACATCGATATCATTCTCATCAACATCGTGTCTTCGAAGACAATCAAGAGATCCCTCTAGAAGTTTTCCCGAGATAAAATCATTAAAGCGTCCTACGACGATTCCAATTTTAAGTCCTTGTCCGTTTAGCTTTCCTTCAATTATGTTCATAAATACCTCTAATGCTGTTTAGTTGAAAATAAATGCCCCATTTTATCCTGCTTAGTTTTTAAATAATGCAAGTTCACTTCATTTGGTTCCACTTCAAGAGAGAGTCTCTCTGAAATTTCAATACCATATTTCAATAGTCCTAGAAGTTTACTGGGGTTATTCGTTAATAGTTTTATCTTTTTAATATTTACAAGTTTTAAAATTTGGGCAGCAAAGCCATATTCACGAAGATCGGTCTCAAATCCTAACTTGTGATTGGCACTGATGGTATCATAGCCCTGATCTTGTAGATCATAGGCCTTAATTTTATTTTTAAGCCCGATTCCTCTTCCTTCTTGTTTTAGATAGATGAGAACTCCTCTTCCTGCTTCTTCAATCATATTCATCGATGTTTTTAGCTGCTCACCACAATCACATCTTTTAGAACCGAAAAGGTCTCCGGTAAAACACTCCGAATGAACACGTACCAGCACTGGTTCTTCATTTACATCATTATTTACATCACCTTTAATGAAGGCCATGTGGTGCTCTTTTGGATCTAGTGAGTTTTCAAACATATGCATTTTGAAATCACCATATTCGTTAGGGAAATCGATACAAGATGTTTCAGTGACAAAAGTTTCATTTTTAATTCTATAATCAACTAAATCTTTGATCGTAATTAATTTTAAATCGTGATCTTTGGCAATTTTTAATAGCTCTGGAACTCGCGCCATACTTCCATCAGTATTTTGAACCTCACAAATAACACCTGCGCTTTTAAGCCCTGCAAGACTTGCAAGATCCGTTGCCGCTTCAGTGTGACCATTTCTAATTAGAACCCCTCCATCTTGAGCAATCAGAGGAAAGATATGTCCCGGACGCAAAAGCTCATCTGGATGAGTCCCCGGATTAACCATCGCAATAATTGTAGTGGCCCGGTCCTGAGCGGAAATTCCTGTCCCAGCATCAACGGAGTCCACAGAGACAGTAAAGGCCGTTCCGTGAAGAGCATCATTAGTTTTAATCATAAGATCAAGTTGTAACTCTTTCGCTCTTTTAGAAGATATGGGAACACAAATAAGCCCACGCCCATAAGTGGCCATAAAATTAACTGACTCAGGAGTAACTTTTTCGGCCGCCATAATGAAGTCTCCTTCATTTTCACGACTCTCATCATCTACGACGATGACCATCTTGCCATTTTTAATATCGGAAATTGCGTCTTCAATACTATCAAATTTAATCATGTTAAAATCCTTTAGAGGCGAGCCATTTTTGTGACAGGTCATCTCCTTTAGAAAGCAGGTTCTCAATATATTTAGCAAGCAGATCAACTTCAAGGTTGACCTTATCGCCTACTTTTAAACTATTTAAATTAGTATTTTTCATCGTATGGGGGATGAGAGAAACCGTTAACTCTCTCGCTTCTCTATTAAGCCTTGCTACGGTTAAACTAATTCCATCAATTGCAATAGAACCTTCGCTTATAATATATTTTCCCAAATTCTCAGGGTACTTAATACTATAGAGGTAGTTCTCTCCAATCGATTTTATATTAGAGATAACACCGCAATCATTTACATGTCCCTGAACAAAATGTCCGCCCAGTCTATCACTCGCCCTTAGTGCGAGCTCAAGGTTTACTGGATCTCCAGGCTTAAGAGATCCCAAAGTTGTCTTTTCCAAAGTCACATGAATTGACTGTACTTTAAAAGCGCCATTTCTAACTTCAGTTACTGTTTGGCATGCTCCATTAACTGAAACTGAATCATCTATTCCCATCTCTGGAAGAAGTTCTTTTGATTCAATGATGAGTTCTTTCCCTTCCGGGTTAGATCTGATCTCTTTAATCCTACCTACTTCCTTTACAAGGCCTGTGAACATGATGCCTCCTTGGGATAGGCCTCAAAGACCATCTGGTCGCTGAGGTTTTTTATACTAATGTCACGAAACTCGATTGCATCACTGGCCATTTTAATGCTGCCAAAAATTTTAGGAGCAATAAATACCGTGATCTTGTCGTAAATATTTTGATTTATAAAACTAGTAATTATTTTTTCCCCACCTTCAACTAAAATAGAAGTAATGCCTAAAAAACCAAGATTCATGAGTACCTCTCGAAGATCAAGTCCCTTAGCGGTCTCATTGACGGTGATAACTTCAATCCCTTTATCTTTAAAAAAAACTTTCCTTTTATTTTCTATAGTTTTCCACACCTTATTTCCGGTAACTACAATCGTTTTTTCCGGATATTCATCAGTGAAGACATGAGATTTTAATTTCATTTTAGAAGGGTTTCCAAGAATGACTCTAAAGGGGATCTTATCTCCAGCATCAACTCCCATTCTGATATTTAAATAAGGATTATCTTTATTTAAAGTTTTTCTTCCCACCAAGACCCCATCGTATTTAAGCCGAAGTTGATGTCCTTGCGCTCTAGCTTTCTCATCCGTGATCCATTTAGAATCTCCCGTACTAGTGGCCAGTTTTCCATCAAGAGTCTGGGCCATTTTGAGATGAATGAAAGGAATTCCCGTAGAGATATATTTGAAAAAGATCTCATTTAGCTTACGCCCTTCTTTTTCTAGTACTCCCGAAGTGGTTTCAATTCCTGCATTTTTAAGTTTCTCTATCCCCTTGCCACTAACGAGAGGGTTGGGATCTAGATTTGCTATCACCACTTTTTTTAACTTTTTAGCTATAATTAGTTCGGTACATGGAGGGGTTCTTTTTTTGGTGTGACAACAAGGTTCAAGATTACAATATAAAGTAGCGCCAGCTACATCTTCTGTGGCATTGGCGATGGCATTTACCTCAGCGTGATTCTCACCAGATTTTTGGTGATAACCTTCTCCTATAATTTTACCATCTTTTACAATGACTGCTCCGACCAATGGGTTGGGAGAGACAAATCCCACACCTCTTGTGGCGAGCTGGAGGGTTTTTTGAATATAATCCTGGTCTGTTAACATCTATGGAGATTTACCTTGCGTGGCAGAATTAGTCCAGAAATTGGTGCTTTTGACGCGATGCCACTATAAAGACTTCTTAAAAAAAAGGGGGATTCAAGGATCCCCCGCAAAATCATCTTTTTTTACCTGATTGCTTACACTAAGAAAGTAGTAATTAGCGTAAAGATAACTAGAGATTCCATAAGTGCTAGACCTAGAATCATTGGAGTCATGATCTTGTCAGCAGCAGCTGGGTTACGAGCTATCCCTTCAAGAGCACGTGAAGCAGCAGCAGATTGAGCTTTAGTCCCACCATAAGCAGCAATAGCTACAGCAAAGAAATAAGCAATTGCTTTCATAGAAGCAGCTTGAGCGTCAGACCAACCTTCAGCGGCCATTAGAGGCGCAGAAGCAAAAATAAAAGTAAGAGCAATTAGTAGTTTTTTCATGTTGAGTTCTCCTTATAAAAAACTATGTTGAGTTAATGTGCGTGCTCCCCATGATCGTGAGGTAATGCAAGCGTAATATATACCATTGATAAAACTGTAAAAACGTATGCTTGAATAAAACAAACAAGAAGACCTAAACCAAGTGCTGCCATTGGAACAAAGGCCGGAACTAGTTTTGTAAACTCAGCTAAAACCAAGTGATCTCCAAACATATTTCCCCGAAGCCTTAAGGCCAAAGAGAGTGGTCTAACAACATTTGAAATGATTTCAATTGGAAAGACTAAGATGGCCATATACCAAAGAGGGCCCGCGAAGTGTTTTATATAATTTACGAAGCCGTTTTCTTTAACCCCGATGATATTGTAAACAACAAAGGAAAATATCCCCAGGGCAAGAGTCGCATTTAGATACTCTGTAGGAGGAAGAAAACCTGGAACTAATCCAATAAGATTTGAAATTAAAATCATTAAAAATAAATAGGCCACAATAGAAAAATATTTAGTAGCATACGATTCACCAATGATCGCCTTACACTGGCCATAGATAAAATTTCCGTAAGCTTCAGAAATATTTCTAAGAGTTATCCCCTTATCTGGAATAACTGCATTCTTAACTTTTGCAAGTTTTGCTCTATATAGAAGTCCTACAACTAAAATCAAAACACCTACTAATGTAAAGCTAATCATGTATTCTGGAATATGAGTTCCGAGCATATGTTGAGCAGAGCTAATCCAGGTAAAACCACCTGATGCCTGAGCATTAAAAGTAAAAAATGTCGCTATAAGGGGTAGAATTTTTCTCATTACTCTGCATCCTTTAGGTTTAAACCTAAGACAAATATAAGTACCACGTAATTAAGTAGCGGTATTAATACCCTTTTGCCCATTAAATGTATACCTAAACTTAACGCACCAAAGAGGATTAAAAGCTTCAAAACAAAGAGTAGAGCGACCTTTATCTTGTTGACGCGATATGTCCTTGAGAGGTTAGAGGCCCTTTCTGTCACAAGCTCCATAATCACTTCAACTAAGAGAAATTGATTTAAGATTGTCGCCAGATAAATCACTAAAATAGCAATGACCTCAGTGCTATTTTGCGAGAAAGCAAGGGCAACTCCAGTCGTTAGTACGGAGCCTAGTAGGTACCTTTTAAGGTTGATCTTATTTAAAAATTTCACGAATATAACGCATAACAAGCTTTAGGTCCAAGGGCAACTATTTCTTTTTTTGAAAGGCGAACTTAATCAAAAGAAAAATAAAATTAGCGATCACTAAAAAAAAGAGACTCCAACCAACTATAGGAGACATAAACCCCACCTTAATAAGTTCGTGAAATCCCCATGCGAGAGCTAAAATAAATGAAGGAAAACTGAGGGACAGACCAAGAATTTTCAGATATTTTTTTTCAAATTTTATCATTAGCGCTTCTTAGCGACCTTTCTTAAATAAACTGAGTTTAATCTATTTTGGATCACCTTGGTGTTGGGATATTCCCCTTGGATCGAATAATAAATTGCATAGGCCTGAGATAAATTCTCCATAGTTTCATAGGCGTTGGCCATTAGAAATTTTGCCTGAACAATCCTATCTTTTCTTTTTTCTCGTTTAATGTATTCGCGCCAGATATCCACAGCATTCTGCCATTTTTCATCTTTAAAGTAGGTGATTCCTATATGGTAGTAAGAGGATACAAAATATTTATGCAGAGGATTTATTTTTATCCTATTAAAAATTTTAAGTGCACTACTAAAATCTTCCATCTCTAAATAAGCTTTTCCAAGTCTAAACTCATAAAAATCAAATTCCTTAAGTTTGGGAACGATATTAACTAAAGACTTATAATAAAAAACTGCCTTTTTATAATTTTCTAAATAAGAAAAATAAAGTTCACCAATTCGCTCCTGCGATTTAAAAACCCAAAT
>QNFX01000033.1 GCA_003650125.1 Campylobacterota bacterium | reverse complement strand
GTCTTTTATTGAACGTATAAAATCTTTGGAAAATGCCCAGGAGTCCATTTATTTGCAAACTATGATTTTTAGAGGTGATAGGCCGGGGATCTATATTGCTAATAAATTAATGGAAAAGAAGGCGCAGGGATTAGATGTTAGAGTTATTGTAGATGCTTTAGGTTCAGGGCCTATGTCTATTACCCAATCTGAAGTAGATAAGATAAATACTCCTAAAATGTTAAGTAATCTCATGGCCGCAGGTATCCGGGTTTTTGGATTCAGCTGTGATGGAATTAAAGGATTTCGAGGTATTGTTGGAGGTGAGATCAGTGGAGTTGATATTACTAAGCTTATTAGAAGGCATCATGAGAAGATGTGGATTGTTGATAGTAATAAGATAAGTGAGAGCAGTATTACCATTATCGGTGGTATTAATCTTGCTCAAGAATATTTTTCTTTAACTGGAGAGCATCGAAGAAGTTGGAAAGACCACGATCTTGGTGTGAAAGGACCTATAATTAGAGATTTTAAAGAAAGATTTTTATCCAATTGGGTTGAGTTTTCTGTTAATTTTAAATCCTATAAGAAGGATAAAAAATGTTTTAACAGCTTTGATCCGGTTACTCAAAAAGAAGAGTATCAAGAATTTAAAAAAGAGCACACCCTTGCCTACGTTCAATACGAAAAGGAAGAGGATATTGAAGCAGATAAAATTATTGAAGAAAATTTAATTAAATTTTTAGATGGTGAAAAGCATTTAGAAAATATATTTCTTAATGAAGATATTAGGTATAGAGAAGTTGATGGCCTAAGAGTTGTGCATAGTGATCCTGAAGCTGGTGAAAATTATACCCATGATGCTTACGTTAAGATGATTAATCGGGCGCAAAAAAGCATTCATTTGGCCAATGCCTATTTTAATCCGCCTAAGGATGTAGTTGAGGCATTAAAGAACGCTCTTAAAAGAGGAGTTAAAGTTAAATTTTACACGAATGGTGAAAAATTTAATGCTCAACCACTGTTTACTTATCTTGGGCGAAGTTATTTTCTACCTCTTTATGAGGCGGCCAGGGATAGTGGGCATGAAGATAATTTTGAAGTTTATGAATGGGATGGCACTAGAGGAGATCGAGAAGACCCTATGGTGGGTAGTACTCATGTTAAATATATGATTATTGACGGGCTCTTTGGATTGAATGGTTCTCATAACTTGTCCCATTCTAGTATGCATAACTCTGAAATCCTTCTGCTTTTTGAAGGGAAAGAAATTAGTAGAGATATGATTGATCAATTTGAATTTGATTTGGAATACACTGAGAAGATTACTCCTGAACAGATGAAAGAGTTTAAAACCCCAAAGAGGTTAAAAGATAGAATTAGGAATTTTTTATTTAAATCATTAGCTGGAAAGCTTGCCTAATACCAGTTCCATTATAAAAAAATGGCCGGTAAATATCCGGCCTTTTTTTATACAAGTAACTCTTTTAAGTTCTTAGGTGCTTTGGCAATCTTTTTATTTTGGTAGTCAAAAAATACGATACCGGTTTTGGCCCGGGCAATTTCCTCCCCAGATGTTTTTAAGAATTGATAAAGAAAATCGAGTCCATAAGGATTGAAGTCATCAAGAGAAATTTTTACCTCTATTTCTTCTCCTCTGAAGGCCTCACTCTTATACTGAATGGCCGCATCGCTCATGATGATGCTTTTTCCAAAACAATTTAATTCACTTTGCCCTAGGGATTCTAGATAATTCAGGCGAATTTCATGACAGAATTTTAAAATGGCATCATTACCCATATGTCCGCCATAATTGATGTCATCAACACGGACTTTAAGTTTTTGTGAAAATACAGGTTTTTCTGGTAGAGATAACTTGATTCTTGCCATGGACGGACTATATAGTGCGAAAAATGATAAAAATAGGTTTTTTTGATTCAGGGATTGGGGGGCTTTCCATTTTACGGGAAGTGGATAACCTGTTGCCCTCCGCCCAATTTTATTACCTGACAGACCCTAAATTTATGCCATACGGAAATAAGCGGCCGGAGGAAATCCTTAATCGCTCCTCTGTTTTAGTCGAGGAACTTCTAAAGGAAGGTTGTGATCATATTGTAGTGGCCTGTAATACTGCCACGGCGATCGCTATTGATTTTTTGCGTCAAAAATATAGTGAAGCTTTGTTTATTGGTGTGGAGCCTTATGTAAATGTCATAAACAAAACTCCAGAGTTAGAAAAACCAGTTCTACTACTCACTGAATCTATGGCCAAAACAGAACGTTTTCAAAGACTAAAAGAGACCCTAGACCCGCTTAAAAAGATAGATGTTTATCCTTGTAGGGAATTGGCCACTATTGCTGAGAGGGCCTTTTATGAGGGTGTTGATGGAAATTTAATTAAAGAAATTCAAGCAGAACTTGCTCCCTTAAAGGAACAAGGTCATACCCACGCCATTCTCGGTTGCACCCACTATAACTTTCTACGCGATATTATAGCAGAATTTTTGCAGCTAGAATGTATTTGTCCTGGAGATCATGTGGCCAAAAGAGTGAAATCTTTAATTGATAGCTCTGGGCAGAAAACTTCTCCTCGCGATGGATTTCATTTTAAAAATATTGAACAAAAGAATTGGCAGTATTGGCCAAAGAACAACTTGTATAAAGTTTTGGCCTGTGATTAAATCTTGCTCATATTTTACCTTATAGGAGCCTTTATATGTCTAGCATTAGCAAAATTTTTGCCCGTCAAATTTTAGATTCAAGGGGGAATCCCACCGTTGAGGCCGACGTTTTTACCTCAGATGGAAATATGGGAAGAGCAGCAGTTCCCTCCGGCGCTTCCACTGGAACAAGAGAGGCCTTAGAGCTTCGTGATGGAGATAAAAATTATTATTTAGGAAAGTCTGTAAGAAAGGCAGTGGCCAATATCAATGATAAAATTGCGCCCATGCTTTTAAATAAGGAAGTTAAAAATCAAAAAGGCCTAGATACGGCCATGTTAGAATTAGATGGCACGGAAAATAAAGAAGTGCTTGGTGCTAACGCTATTTTGGCGGTGAGTATGGCCGCTTGCCGTGCAGGTGCTCTAGATGCCGGGAAACATTTATTTCAATATCTGGCAGAAGATTTGAACATTCCCAGAGCTACGGGAAAAATCAGACTACCTAATCCACAAATGAATATTATTAACGGTGGGGAGCATGCCTCAAATAATTTAGATATTCAAGAATTCATGGTTATTCCCCATATGAATAAAAGCTTTGCAGAAAACCTTCGTGCAGGGGTTGAAGTCTTTCATCATCTTAAGAAAGTGCTTACGGAAAAAGGTTATTCTACCAATGTTGGCGATGAAGGGGGGTTTGCTCCTAATCTTAAATCCCACGAAGAAGCAGTAGAGTTGATTTTAAGCTCTATTGAAAAGGCCGGTTATAAACCAGGGGATGACATGTCTATCTGTTTTGATGCTGCTGCCAGTGAGTTTTTTAGAGATGGTGTCTACCACATGCAAGGAAAGCAATTTAGTGCTGATGAAATGATTGATTATTACGATGGTATTTTAAGTAAATATCCCGTTTATTCGCTGGAAGATGGTCTGGCCGAGGCCGATTTTGATGGCTGGGTGAAAATGCAGGCGCAAATTGGCGAAAAAGTTGTCTCTGTTGGGGATGATCTATTTGTGACCAACAAAAAGATTCTTCAAGTTGGCATCGATGAAAAGCAGGCCAATGCCATTTTAATTAAAGTGAATCAAATTGGTTCCCTTACCGAGACCTTTGAAACTCTCGATCTTGCCTTTAAAAATAATTTTAAGGCCTTTATAAGCCATAGAAGCGGAGAGACGGGAGATACCTTTATCGCTGATCTTGCCGTGGCCTGTGGTGCCGGACACATTAAAACTGGTTCTGCTTCAAGGTCTGACCGGATGGAAAAATATAATCAACTCCTGCGCATTGAAGAAATATTAGGAGATAAGGCAATTTACGAACCTGTTAGATAGTCTAAATCTCAAAGCACGAGAATTATTTGCCCCCCCTACGGAACTCATTGAGAGTTCAGTTTCGGGCGCAACAAAATGTCTCTGAACCGGAACATTTTAGGCGTCGAGAAGGGGGATGAAGGTTTGAGAGGACGTCTTGCTTGATCAGGGGGGGAGTTTATGAAGCCTGAGTTAATCAATCAATTACGATGATAAAGCAAGATTTAAGAAAGAAAAACTTGAAAATTGGTCCAATTGTTAAAATCTTAACTGATTAATAAAGTACCACTAATTTTCCTTTAATCTTTATCCCATTTTGAGTTAAAATATATTCTATATAGAACAAGGAAGTTTTTTTATGTTTATTAAGGTAGCAAAATCTTGGATTCCAATTATCTTTTTACTCCTAAGTATGAGTGTCGCAAATGCCAAAAAGTTTGCCTCTCAGTACTGTGAGTTTGAGCTACCTCCGGGGTGGAATTGTGCTCTTGAGGGGACTGAATGGGTTTGTCAGAGCTCTAATAAAGCGAGAAAGAAAGAGGCCATCATTATTTTGGCAGCAAAGATAAGGGGTGAACAAGATTCCTTGGACCAGTATCAAGCATACTTAAAATCTACCAAAACTTTTAAATTACCCGGTGGCAAGACACAAGTGTCTGAGCCCAAATATAATGAGCTTAAAACGATTAACAATCATCGCTGGGTCGATGCTCTTCATCTGGCCTCAGAAGTTCCGGGGTTTTATACCAGGTATGTGGCCACAGTGAAAGAAGACCTAGGGGTGGCAGTTACCTTATCAGTTGCTAAAGATCTTTATGGTTCTTATCAAAGCGTGTTTGATAAAATTGTTTCTACTTTAAGAGTTTTTCGCCAGAGGGCCGTGGCCACGGGAGATATCAATCTTAAGAAAAAAGATGAAAATCTCCTCGATGACACTTCTTTTATTCCTGATAGTGGAGAGAAATATGGCATCCAAAGGAAGAAAAAGAAAAGTGGAGGAATCTCTGCTTTAGTTAAAAATCCTATCGTCTGGGTAGTTTTAGCGCTTGGTGGGGTTGGATTTGCTCTAGCGAGAGGCAAGAAAAAGAAAATAAAAAAGAAGGGGCCACCGCCTTCAGATTCAGGATCAGAAGGAGGGGAGTAAATCCCCTCCATCCAGTATTAATAAACTTCTATTGAAGAAATTCGGTTATTCATAGCTACTGACCAGAAGTCACCTGTGAAACCAAGCTGAGATTGGTTGCTTCGAAAAGTTTTACATCTGCCACCTAAATGGCCCTTAGTACAAACTTTTACGGAAGCGTTACCAAAAACTTTTAAAGAAGAGATATCATCATCAAACATTCCATTTCGGAAATTATAAAGATCCATTTTTTGTTGTCCCGATTGTAGACAAAATGATTGACCTCCATAGTATGCACTCTTGTAAAAACATGCTTTGCCATATCTTGGTTCTGGCATTGGTCTTGGACTTGGTCTTCGTCTTCTTGTTCTTTCAAGGAAAACGACAACTTTTTTAACCTTGATATTTCCTTTCAGGTGGATTTGCCAGTTGCCTTTAGAGTTGTAAGATGGATTTCTAAAGTTAACTCGATCCCAGGTATTGGCATCATTGTAACGGAAATCTCTTGGCGCCCCATTGATGTATTTTTTTTGAGTACGGTTTTGACCTACTATAAGGTTAGCTTTGCCATTTCCATTTCTAGATTTAGCAACGAGTCTAACTCTTACAAGTTTAAAGTTTTGAACACGAAGCCCATGTTGTCTTTGAAGCTCTTGCTTTAAGAAAATCTTGCTCTGCTGTTTGAACTGTTGTCCATGAAATTGTAGTACAAGCTTTTTTTCTTGATGAGGTCTTGCTAGCGTGATTGCTGAAAAAAGCAACGTAAGCATTAATGTGGAAAATTTAAATAGACGAGTCATTCGGTTCTCCTTTTTTGTTTTGTAACCATGTAATAGGTTAGTTCAAGAAGGATGCCAAGATTATATTTAGATACAGTGTCAGAGCGGCACCAAAATGCAGTCGGTTGTGTGCATTTTGGCCCTGATTGTTGAGTAAAATCATAGGAGAAGGTGCCTTTTGTCCTGCGCGCAAAGCAGGCATCTTATTAATTGTCTTTAAAAAAGATTGGGTAGGCAGTTTTCATGTAACGTATTTCGATAATTTTAAAAATACTGGTGCCTGTTCTCTCTGAGACTTGTTTAGAAGAGTCTTCATATGCTTCTAAACCTTTTTCTTCTAAATCTTTTCCTGCTGCCAGTTTTTTTTCTCTGTATCCCTTTGCGTCATCTTTATCGTCACCGCCCAGGAAGTCAAAGATACTCTTCTTTTTAGCGGTGGTCGCTTTACCACTTCTGGTGGCAGCAACTTTAAGTTCTCCCGCTTTTTCTTCTTTTTCTTTTGCCGCTGCTGGCGTTCTTGTGGTCATCGCGGCCATGAGTGAGTTTTGATCCGCTGATGATAGAGAATTAAACCCATCACTTACTCCTTTGGATAATTTAGAGCCCATATTGGAGGTCATGGTATCAAAGGCCATTGGTTTTTTACCAAACTCAACCATTTTCTTGTTGGCCAAATCTCTTAACTTGCTATTAACTGCCCTAATCTTAGCGGCATTTCTTCCAAGGGAATTTGCAGAGGCCATGGCCCCTTTTAAGTTTCCGCCAAAAAGTTGATTACTCATACTCTCACCCATACTAGCTGAGCCTGAGACAACACCTGGAGTGCTAAAGCCAGCAAAATTGGTTTCAGGCATTTTTACTTTTTTACAAGTGTCTGTCTCTCGACATGAGCAGGATGAATCTGCAGCATAAGTCCCGGTCCCTCCAGTGGTACACTGGTTATCGGCAGCACTAAAGGCCGAGGACTCGGCATCTTGTCTAATTACCATTGGTGGCCTGATTCCTGATCGAACATTAGGATCAAATCCAGGCCGATTCTCGAGTAGTTTAGTTAATTGATTGTGGAGGTCTTCATAGGCCTTTGCACGTCGGTCATATTCTTTACGGGTTTTATTTGATTCAACCGAAAACCAGGTCATAAGCCCGAGCTCTACGCCATAAAAAGCAGCACGAATCCAACCATTGATCTTAGTTGCTTGGAAGGCCCCTTTAACTCCAACCATAATTCCTTTTATAATTCCAGCTGAGACTCCAATCCCTATTGCTGAAAGTTTTGGGGCGACATCTTTGGCATTCATACTAGCATATGCAGGAGGAATAACAGCATCACCCACTTTTCTAAGCTGGGCCACCATTTGCTTCATGATTCCATCGGTCCCTTCAATTATTTCAGTGAAATCTTCCATATTTTTAACTAATTCATAGTCTTTTATACTAGGAGATCTAGTTTCTCCCCTTTGAAGTCCTTCAATCTCTTTGTTGATAAAAGCAGCATCTCCAAGGTTACCAGCGGTTTCAAAGCGGTCTGCTAGATCACCTACTGATATAGGCCAGTCAATAGTTGGGTTTTGCGCATATAATTGCTTGGGCCCATTAAGAGAGTTGTTGTAGGCAAAGCAACTGGCAGCTTTTGGAGTTTCTGCTCCCCACGATCGCACAACTTCAATGATTGCCATAATAAGGACAATTGCTATGGCAACACCAACCAAGACAGTGGAACCCACAATCATACCAAAGCGGATATCCATCCAGCTTTTGGCCTTAAGTGTTTGCTCCATAGCGACGGCCATGGAGTCTAATTGAGTGGTGTATTCATCTGTTGAGCCTTCAAGTATTTTAAGTTCCTTTGTTCCTGCTCTTTGATAGCTGCCCCAAAGAATACCCTCCATGACGATCAACAAGATTCCGGCGATAGCATTTATCCACACATCAGGGGCCTTGGGACAGGAGATGGCAAATATAGGAGAAGCGATAGCTATCATTAAGAGGGTTAAGGTTTGCAGGACAATTTGTTTTGTATTTTCATTGTATTCTTGAAAATCATCGTCTTTTTCGATGGCGGTTTTGCCTTCATCAGTATCTACCGTTGCTTGATCACTATATTTTTCAACGTTTGAATTAGCATCTTCTTGTGCCTCACTAAACGAGGGGCCTTCAGCATAGGCCTGAGGCAGTTGCATATGGAGGAGACAAAAAACAGACAAGAGGATAGTAAATGATTTCATAAACGCCTTAAAAATTAAGTTTGATTTTATTTTACTTAGAAATAGGCGAATTTAAAAAGTATTTAAGCTGAATCTATTTACTCAAGAAAAGCGCCACTTGAGTATTAAATTCCTTGGGGTTTTGTAAGTGAGTAATGTGGGCCGCATTTTTGATGACTTTTTTTGTAATCATCGGAGAGAGTTCAGTCAGTTCTTCTCCTATCTGAGAGTATTTTTTGTCTCTGTCACCACTTATATAGAGGGTGGGGACCGATAGTTTTTTGATCATCTCCCATAAGTTTGGTTGGTTTCCCACGCTAAGGAACTTTAAGGCACTTTTTAATTTTTCAGGATCATTTTCAAGCTTTTCTTCAATAAGCGTCTCTTTTAGGCCGGTGAGGTCTCCAAATAAAGGATTTTCATACCAACTGTTTAAAAAGGATCTAAAACTTTTAATATCAGATAGGAGGTTTAAGTCACTTTGGTAGCGAGTTTCTCTTTCCTTGATATTTTTAATTCCCGGAGAGGCCGATTCAATAATCGCTTTGTTAAATAGTTCGGGGAAGGTGAGTATCATATAGAGAGCGATTCTTCCCCCCATGGAATAACCGATAATGGTGAGCTTTTTCTTGGGGGACAGTGAGTCTAGAATTAACCTTGTTAAATCTTTTAAATTCTCTACTTCAGCGGTGGATTTTCCGTGTCCGGGTAAATCTATAAGATGGCAGTAATAGTTTTGAGAAAGCTCTGTCGCTAGCTTAGACCAGTCGCTACCTTTTCCCATGAATCCATGAAGGAAAAGTATAGGAGGGTTCTTGGGGTTGCCAATATTTTTAATGTCTAACTTCATCAATATGTCTTTGTGCCAATTGAATAAGCTTTTCTCTTTTCCACTTTATATCAAAGTTACTTAGTCGGAGAAAGAACTTGGGTATTTTATAAGCTGGAAGTAATTTTTTTAATATATTTGAGGGGTCTTTTAAATCGGTATTGGACTGGTAAAAAGCAAAGGGAATTTGTCCGTACTCTTCATCTTTTATAGGTATTACTTTTGCCCGCTCTATTTGATCTATTTTGAGTAAGGCCTTTTCAATTTCTGCGGGAGTAATGTTTTCACCACCGCAGATAAACAAATCATCGAGGCGGCCTGAGATTTTTAAGAAACCGTTTTTTAGAGACCCCTGGTCTTGTGCCCAATAAATGTCCTCATTATCAAAGGGGTCATCTTGATTTAAATAGTGGGCAAATCTAGTGCGGCCTTTTATGCCAATTTGTCCCTTAGAGCTGATAATAATTTCTCTATAAGGAAGAATCTTCATTTTTTGGGTACCAGGAATCGATCCTGCAACTTGGGCGGTGGACTCACTGAGACCATAGGTTATGGATAAAGGTAGTTCACTAGAGAAATATTTTTCAGGAAGATGATCTCCACCAATTAAAATGGCCTTTGCTTTTTTTAAAGTTGTAACTACTTCGGAGCTTCTTAAAAGTCTTATGAGTTGAGTTGGAACAAGGGAAATTAAGCTCGGGGAGTGTTTTATGATGGATGATTCTAAGTCAGAGGAAAATATTAGGCAGCTCCCTGAGGTGAGGCATCTGATAAAAACCATTAACCCTCCAACGTGATTCAAAGGGAGAGTTAAAAGATATTTATCACTTTCATCGATGCCATAAAATTTATTACTGCCTAGGGCAGAATAAAATAGATTATCAAAGGTTAAAGATAGCGCCTTGGGAAGACCTGTGCTTCCGCTAGTGAATAAAATAGCTGCTGATTCGCTATTAAAACTGGGAGTGCTTAGTTTTTCTCCCGATAATTTTTTTGGTGATAAAATAGTTTTTAAATTAGCACTTTGAGAAAAGTATTTTATTTCCTCAGGAGCTGCTTTGGGAGAGATTAGGGCAGGAGTCGCTCCTATTATCCAAAGGCCTATTAAATAAAAAAAGCTAAATTCATTTTGCTCCATTAAAAGTCCTACACGCTCTCCTTGGTGTCGTTGCAATATTTTTGCCGCTATAAGAGACTCTTGCCATACTTCCTGGAAGGTATAAGACCTTGTGTCAGTGATTAATAATGGCAGGTGGGCATGCTCTTTAAAGGCATCAGCAAAAAAACTCATGGATGGATTTTTAACACAATGAAGTGAAAAAAGGAATAATCTATGTACTCAAAAAGAGGATAATTCTAGTGATAGGAGCGCAAAAGACCTACTAAGATACCGGCCAGGCCAAAGGTTTTTTCACTTGGGTTTACTTTGATGACGGCAAAATCTTTATTTGCGGGAACTAGCTCTATGAATCCATCTTTGGGCCTGTATTTTTTTAAAGTCGCCTCACCATCTATGATAGCGGCAATAATTTGCCCGGATCTCGCCTGATTTTGTTTCTTGATAATGACAATGTCATTTTCAAAAATCCCCTCTTCAATCATTGACTCGCCCTTAATTCTAAGGGCGAAGTAGCAATGATTCCCGGGAACTAAGGAAGGAGGAACTTCTATTTTTTCCTGGGTATTTTCTATGGCCTCTGTAGGGTTACCTGCAGCGATATCTCCAACTAGAGGGATTTCTATGTTTAAAGGTTCTTGCGTAAGGGGCCTGATTCCACGCCTTTGATTCCAGTCAGTCTCAAGATAACCGCCTTCTTTAAGATATTTTAAGTATCTCTGGACTGAGCCATAAGATTTAAGTTCAAAGTGATCTTTAATCTCTTTTTGGGTGGGAGAGTAACCGTTTTCAGCCAAATAATTTTCAATGAAATTTAAAACTTGTTTTTGATTTTTTGTAAGTGACATATCTAAAAATGATAAGCGTAAGTTATGCGTAAGTCAAATTATATTTTGACCCACAGGCACCGGCCTTCTGTATCTTTGTTTTTGCATTGATAACGAGGACGTAAGTCTTCTTTATTTTTTGCCTGCCTTACGGATTTTTGATGGGACTTACAGGTATTGATGTTGCATTGATGGGCCAGATGATAGCGAGCACAGGAGACAAGAAAAAGGAGAGGCAGAAACTTAAGCATCAAAATATCCTTATTTTAAATGTTGGTCAGACGATTCTAAACTTATTTATTAAAATTAGAAATGGATGTTTCCTTCTTTAATATAGGGTTGAGTGTCACTTTTATCATCAATAAAGTAGCGGAAAGTGTCTAATCCACAGGGTGTTTCTGCGAAGTCATTTTGATGCTTTGCTAGAAGAGCTAGATATTTTAAGGAGAGGTTGGTTTCAAAGCTAGAGCTAATTACTGTTTTAATTTTTCTCTTGGCCGCTTCTTCAATTAGCTCAACTGCTTTGGAATATCCGCCAACTAAAGAGGGCTTAATAACCCAGGTTTTTACAAAGGGAGTGATTCTATCTTTATGCTCAAGGATGTTCTCATCTATGGCAATGGGAATTTTAAGTCCTGTGATGGCCTGATCAAGTTGGTGAAAGTTGGGGATTGGGTCTTCAATGTAGTCAATTATTTTTAGTGGGAGATTTTTGGCAAAAAAACGAAAGTCTTCACTATCAAAGTTTTGGTTGGCATCAAGTCTTAAAGTTATTTTTCCGTGGGACTTTTTGTAGATATTCCAAATTAGCGCAAGTTCTTCTTTAATAGATTTTCTACCTATTTTTACTTTTATGCTTGTAAGACCTGCTGAGTTCCATTCTTCAATAGTTTTATCAAGGTCTTTTTCTTCACCAATTAGCAGCCCATTCAAGGGAACAGCAAAATTGAAATTTTTAAGCTTAAAGAAGTTTTGCAGTAGCTTTGCATGAGTTGTTTCAAGCCAGGAGAGTATAGCTCCTTCAATACAGAATAATACATTCGAATTGATTACCGTTGGAGCTTTGAATAAATTGAAGAATGGTTTTTTAAAGTCAATATCATCAACCTTAAAAGGAGTGTCTATAATATAAAATAGATTCTTTTCGAGCTCGATTTTCAGTTGAGGTAGGTCTTTTTTTGAGAATCCTTTTAGAGGAGAAAGTTCTCCTATTCCTCGTTTTTTTCTTTGGTCAAAAAGGTTTAAAAAATAACCTTCTTTTTCGGATAGGGTGTGGTCTTTAAATTTTAGGGGAGACTTAAAGTTGTATTTAAAAAAATTAAGTTGTGCCCGATCAAACCGTTCCATCATAATATAAATCCTAAACCGAATAAGAGTCCGTATATAAACATATACTGACCGGTTTTTGCTAAGGCCTGGTTAAGACCTGCATCTATTGGACCTATATATATCCTCTTCCAATTGCTTCTAAAAAGTAAAAGTGCCAAAAAAGGGAGGATTAGGGTGATTTTTTTCATTTTTAACATGTAAAAGATGGGTAACGCTCCACTAAGGAAAATAAAAATCATTAATAAAGTCTTCATTTTCTTTTCACCTAGGAAAACGGCCAGTGTAAATTTACCGGATGCCTGATCCGATTTTAGATCGCGAAGGTTATTTACTCCCATTATAGTTGCCGATATAAGCCCCGGGCCCAGTCCTAAAAATAAAGGTGTTAGGTCGGGTGAATTTGTTTGTAAAAAGTAAGTCCCCCAAACAGCAATCGGCCCAAAAAACAGCAGTGCTAAAATTTCACCTAATCCATAATGAGAAAGAGGGATTGGGCCTCCAGTGTAAGCGTATGCTGCTAAAAGAGAAGCTAATCCAATTAGAACAATGGGGAGACCTCCATGCCACATTAAAAAGATTCCAAGCATGAAGGAAATACCGAAGATAATTTGATAGGCGATTTTTACTAAGTGAGGTTTGATAAGACCTGCTTGGGTCGCACGAGTCGGCCCTAATCTGTTTGCTCCATCAATTCCTCGTTTGAAATCAAAATAATCATTTACGAGATTAGTCCCCATCTGCATAAAAAGCGTGCATAGCAGAGTAAGGACAGCAATAAAGAAATTAAGATGCCCTTGTTCGTATTGTGAAAAAAAAAGTCCAAGTAATACGGGACCTATAGATGCCGTAAGGGTTTTAGGTCTAACAGCTAAAAGATATGGTTTTATATTCATAACTTAACAGTTCTTAGTTTTTTGTAGATATCCACATTTTGCTCGTTATCTACTCTTATCTCAATAAGATGCGGCCTTTTATTTTTAAGCGCCTTCAAGTAATTCATTTTCAAAGTATCTATTTGATCAACGAGATTGTACTCCAGTCCAAATTGTTTCGCCATGTGTTCAAAGCTTAGATCGTGAGGAGTTAGCATGTAAGGCAGTATTTTTTCTTCGCTAGCGATAGGAAGAAGAGAGAAAATTCCGCCACCATTATTATTTATAATTAAAATAACAGGAGGATTCTTTGTGCTCTTTAAAAGCATAAGCGAGCTTAAGTCATGCAAAAACGAGACATCGCCTAGAACTAGTGTAACTGGTTTATCTTGAGCTCCACCGGCCCCACATGCTGCTGCAATAAAACCTTCAATGCCGCTAACTCCACGGTGATGTACTACCTTTAAATCTTTTTTGTTATCTAAAGAGCAGTAGGAGTCAAAGGACCTAATTACGGTACTATTTCCCAGATAAAGGATTGAATCCTCTGGCACCCAGTCTAGAAGGGATTTTGAAATTGATGGATAGGTTAAAGGCCCGGCATTTATAATTTCTATTTTTTTATTTACCAGTCCGTTCCAGTTATAAAATTGCTCAGATTTTTTTTCGGGTAATAAGTGAATGAGTTTTGCTGCAAATGCACTAGGATGACAGTTATATCTTATATTAGTTCTATGAGCGGGATCTTCTTTATCGATTTGGTTGTTAACCGTAATTAATTTAATGTTAGGGTGATCTTTTAGAAATTGATAATAGTGTTTAGAAATTAGTCGCCCGCCGAGATGGAAAATGTATTCAGGAGGGTGCTTTGCCAGAACTTTTAAAACCTCCGGGTGATCTAGGCTTGGAGTGGCGCCGTCAGAAATATTAAAGCTATATTTAAGTCCTGAGCAGGCATCCAGAAAAAATGGCCAGTTCCACTTTTTTATTAAGTTAGAGAGGGCCCTATTGTTTGTCTTCACTTCATGTGGGCCCACTACCAGCAAGGCATTTTTGACTTCTTCGAAATTAAAGTCCAGTTCAGAAGGATCAAGGGTTGGGTTAATGTATTTAGTTTCAGTTCGCAGAGCATAGTAGGATTGTTCCAAGTACTCTTTAGGAATAAGTCGTTTATCTTGGTTTAAAGGTTCTCTTAAAGGACAGTTGAGGTGGACTGGCCCCTTGGCCGGAAAATTTCCCTTATTTAATAAATTAGCAATTGAAGTGGTTAAAAAATTGGGACTGACCTCAATGGTAGGGGGCCCTGGATTGAAGCTTCCTAAGACAAACTCACCAAAGAGGTTGTCTTGTTTCATAGTTTGGTTATCACCGGAGTAGACCATGTCAGATGGTCTGTCGGCACTTAAAATTATTAGTGGAGTTTGTGATTTCTTTGCTTCGATTACTGCGGGGAAATAATTGGCCATGGCCGTTCCCGATGTGCAGACCAAAACTGCTGTTTTTCCTGTGACCTTAGCATCACCTAAAGCTCGAAAGGATTGTGCTCTTTCATCAATACCCAATAAAATGTTAGCATTTGGATGGTTTTCTATCGCAGCGATAAAAGGTGCATTTCTAAGACCTGGGGAGAGATAAAAGTTTTTACATCCGCCCTTAACCAATTCATTGACGATTAAGCTGGCCCAAAGTCTACCTAAATTTTGTGTTAAGAGAAGATTTTCCATTATATAATAAAGTTTTTCATTTTGGACTGAGTTTCAATCCATTCTTTCGGCCCTTCTGACCCAGGTACTATTCCTGCTCCACCAAAAACATGAAGATTTGAGTTGTTATAAAGGGCAGACCTTATTCCTACCGCAATTTCTGATTTATTGTATGAGAGGTAACCAATTGGTGATGCATACAGACCTCGGTCAAACTTTTCTAGTGAGTCTATGAGTTTCATTGCCAGATTTTTAGGGCTTCCGCCAACGGCCGGTGTTGGGTGGAGCCCGTTTAAAATCTCATCAAGGTTAAAATCTTCTTCAAGGATACCTTGGAACACTGTGTGGAGGTGTTGGACATGATTTAACTTTAAAACTTTTTCATTACATAAAGTTTTTATCGAATGGCAAAACCTCATTAAGTTATTATGGATTTCCTGGGAGACAATCCGATGTTCTAGGATATCTTTTTTTGAGGTCTTAAGCTCTCTTTCTTGTTTGTAGTCTTCGTCAGTGTCGGCCCCTCGGGGTCTTGTTCCGGCAATTGAGTCAATAGTTAAAACATTGCCCTCAATATGAAAAAGTCGCTCTGGTGAGGTAGAGATAAAGGCATTGTCTGGATCCATTTGGAGATAAAAAGCATATGAACTATTTGTTTCTGCGGATATCTCGCTAAATAACTGGATAGGAGATGGCCCCTTAACTTGCAGGTAAACTTTTTTTCTGGCCAAAACTATTTTTTTTAGTATTGAGTCGTCAAAGCTTTTTAGGCAAAAGTCGATGCTTTCATTCCAGGTATTTTTCTCTGGGGTATTTAGTTGGGTGTTGTATTTTAGTGATCTGGCCGAGAGAAAAGATGGGCCTGTCGTTTCAAGTCCTAAATATTCTTCTAAATTAAATATAAAACTGGCCTTCTTTTCTTCATTTTTTAAAATTTCTTTTGATAAATTTATTTTTAAATAATATTTCTCTTTTTCTCTACTCCATTCAACTATGGGGATGAACAAAGTTTTTTTACCAAAGGCCTGCCATTCTTCGCTAACATCATTGGTCGCATTAAATCTGAGACCTCCAAAAACTTTGATCTTAGGATTCTCTTTTAATACATCTCCTAGGATCTTTAAATCCTGATGGCCAAAATCATTAATTTTCCCAAGGGCAAGGAATTCTTCATCACCAATCTTGTTTTTAAAATAACAGATAGGACTGCCATGGATGAAATTAAGCAGACCATGGATGTTTACAGGAGGAAGATCATATTTAAAACAGAGGTACGTAGGTGCGCTTTGGATATCTACAGAGTTGATGTCGCTTAGCAAGTTTTTTAATAAATTACCTTTTAGATTAGATAAATCTAACATAGTTATTTTTCCCCTTGGTACAAGGTAGCTATACCAAAAGTATAGGATTTGTAGGATACGTTTTTAAGGCCTGCTTCTTTAAGATGGCCTGCAAATTCAGCTCCGTAGGGAAAGTCTTCTACTGTTTTATTTAGGTAAGTGTAGGCATCACCATGGCCTGAAAATAAATTTCCAATTCGAGGTAGGATATTTCGAAAGTAAAAGAAATAAAGAAATCTCATAACGCTGTTTTTTGGAAGGGAAAATTCCATAATCAGAACCTTTCCCTTGGGACTCAAAACTCGGTAAATATTTTTAAGAGATTCTTTATGGTCGCTGAAATTTCGAATTCCAAAAGATATTGTAACTACATTGAATGTTTCGTCTGCAAAGGGGATTTTTACGCCATCTCCAAGCTTAAGCTCTATTTTCTTTTCAAGCTTTTTTTTCTGAATTTTTTTCTTCCCAATATCCACCATGCCTTTTGAACGATCTATACCGGTTACTTTTTTCACCCTTTTGTCTTTTACTAAAACTAAAGGGACATCTCCAGTACCTGTTGCCAGGTCAAGGACCACAATTTTATCGGTTTTCGGGAGTGCGGCCAAGAATTTTTGCCGCCAATAAATATCTATTCCAAGGGATAAAAAATGATTTAAGAAATCGTAGGAAGGGGCGATTTCATCGAAAATTTTATAAGACTCTTTCTTTCTAGTTGCCAGTTTAGTCGTCATTTGAAATCCATGGTTATTACTATAGGAAATTGATACTAATTTTTGCGCTCAGTTTCAAGAAGGAGTTCATAAAAAAAGACGATGACGCACTGGTCCTTATGTTTACATAGATGCTTTGGGGTGTTAATAGTTGGTTTTTTAAGGATAAGTAAATGGGTCCCTACATAAATTTTTTAGAGACTGTGCCTGAGAATATTCTCTCAAATGTACAAGATTTGAAGCTAAATATAGAGCTAGATAATTGTAATAGGGAGATAGAGGGACTTTTATCTAGAACTGTGCTCGACGGTGGTAAGAGGCTTAGACCCATGTTGACGCATCTCATGGGAAGGCTTTTTGGCCTAGAAGTTTCGCTTGTTGATCCATACGCCAAAGCAGTGGAAATGGTCCATGCTGCCAGTTTATCTCACGATGATGTAATTGATAATGCAACCCAAAGAAGAGGAGAGCCTTCTATAAATATTGAAGGTTCTAATAAAATGGCCGTTTTGGCAGGTGATTATCTCTTAGCTGATGTAATTGTCAGTCTTTCAAATAGGGGAAATCTACAGCTTGTAGGTGAGATGGCCAAAGTAATCCAAGATCTTTCTGAAGGAGAATGGATTCAAGATAGTGCAGCTAAAAAACGTAATTACACGCGAGATCTTATTGAAAAAATAGCGCTTAAAAAAACTGCCAGTGTGATGACTTATTGTTGTCTGGCCCCAGCAATTTTGGCCAAGGCCCCACAAGAGCTTCAAGATTTAGCTGTTAGCTTTGGCAGGAATTTAGGGATTGCTTTTCAACTTATGGATGACACCTTAGATTTGTCTGACTATTCCAAAAAAGATGTTCTTTTAGACCTAAAAAATGGCGTGGTTAATTCTGTGATTTATGAATGGCTGCTTTTTAATCCAGTACTTCATGAACAATATAAAAATGGAGAATCTCTCGAAAACCTTTGGAATGGAAAAGATATAGAAAGATCCATAGCAATTGTTCAAGAGAGGGCCTTTGGACATCTTCTTCAGGCCAAAAATTCACTGGATACAATTGTTGATTCTCTAACTGTCTTTGATCGTGAGGGAGTTAAAGCGGCCAAGCTTCCTCTAGAAAAGATTCTTTTTTATCTCGGAAGAAGGGAATTTTAAGGGACTGCTTCAGTCGGCCTAATTAATCCTTTTAAATAGTTGAAGTTAACACTAACATTAAAGAATGAAGATTTTACTATTTGTCACGTCGTTGATTTTTTTTACTTTTTCAAGTTACTCTCAAGATGAACTTCCTAAATCATTAAAACCAGGCTTTCACACTAAGATGTTTAATAAATGGGACGTAGTTTTACAAACTCCGGGAGATCTCATAAGTGGAATTTCCAAAGGGGAGCCCCTAGTAGATTATTTGTTCAATACCTTGTTCTCTTATGATGGGACCATTGGCCTTCCCCAAATAAATGTAGGAACACCTACACCTATAAGTGTAGGACTTCTTTTAGGTGTCCAAAGAATTGTTGTAGATAATAGGCAGCTTGATAATAGTTATAGTGTTCTTGATACCTTTAAAATAGGAGTGAATACTTCTTTTTATTATTCTTCTCACGGGGTAAGCGTAGGGGCCGCTCCTTATGTTTATTTTGAAATAATGGATATTAGGCAGGTAAGGCCGGATAAATTTAAACTAATAGATCCCATAGAATATAATTTTAATAAATTTAAAAAGATGGTCAAAAAAGAAGAGGATTATACACCGAGTATTAGGAAGATGGCCGAGGAAAATGAAATTTACTTCAACTTTCTTCCCCAGTACAAGAAAAGTCCGGGGAGCTACGCAAGATTTGGGAAAATTCTTAATCCTTTGATTTCTGTTTTCAGACTTCCACTAAAGCATACTCGAATTAAAAAATTGGCCAAAGATGAAATTATATCCTTTTCGATTACTGGAGGAGTGACGTTTTCGGCCTGTTTTGGGACCACTGGAAATTGTAATAAGAATGCCCCAAAAGAGTATAAGTGGTCAGATATTATAGCTCCCTTGGCCCAAATAGATGTTTTCTTGGAAGGAAAATACCAGATTACCATTATGCGAGAGGATACTGGGAATAGTAACGATAACTTTGCAAGAGTTAGGGTTTCCAAGGTGAAAACTGTTGGGGTTGGCTTTGCAGTAGGTTCTGCGCGAAAAAATTTGAGTGAACAGTCAAAGGAAGTGGATGGTTTTATCGTGTGGAGGACTCTAGGTGGGATTCTGCAAATTCGTCCATTCTCTATTGATGGTGAGTTTACTTATTCAAAATTTTTAAATCAAACTTATCGCTTTAATTTAAATACAGAAAAGGGACGGAACGCCTATGATAAAGCGGTTTTAGGTAGGTTTTCCCTCGCTGACCGTTATTCTCGAGATGATAAGGGAGATATTGTTCGTAATAGACCTCACGCTCCCGTGCAAAGACTATTAACGAGAGAGGAAAAAAGAAAAACCTATCGGCAAAAATCAGGGATAGATCTTTTTCTAGTTAAGTTTTGGAAAAACAAGGTTATTCAAACCTCAATCATTAAAGAGATTAGACATCAAAACAGTGATGAAGAGATAACTCGATTTGAGAGTCTCGTTTTAAATGAACATCAAATGGAAGTTTTTTTTGGCACCCATATGGAAAATAGATCTCATCAGTTCTTTATACGAATTGATGAAAAGAAATTTAATAAAAAGAAAAGGCCAAAAGATAGCTTGATCGTAAATGTTAAAGTTAGTCGATACGACAAATTCATGAGTTCTAAAGAATACATGGAGTACATAAGAGAATTTGAGGATAATTTAGGTTATCCTGGGATATTCCCCCTTCCGCCAAGAAATAATAAGGGCAGATATGATAAATTAAACCTAGGGGAAGGAAGATTTAATTATAAAATGTCATTTAATTGGGAGCATATTAAAAAATTGGTTGAATACCCCGAAAGCAAAATGTGGTCAGCTCTGGCCAAGGCCTTTAATGCTGAAGGGCTTGGTTGGGAGACGAAAAAGGGAAGGGCAAAGAATATTATGAAAAGATTGGCCACCTACGTTGGGACACTTCCCTTGAGTATGGCCGGTGAAAAATTTCCTAAAAAAGATGATATCTTGGTTGCAAATATTAAGCACGAGCGTTGGAAAAAATTAAAAAAACATTTAAAGACCGGGGCCAAAAAATTTAATGAAAAACTAGCGATGTTTTTTAATAGTGGGGACTACGGTCCTGAGATGATAAAACTTCTCAGGGTAGTTTTTCCTAAGATTAAAGTTCCTTATGCCGGGACGGCCAAAAGTAAATTATTTAACAATAATAAAGAATTGATTTTTGGTGACTATGCTCGCTTCTTACCCCCGAAGTCTGAGGAGAATATTGCCTTAATAAAAGAGTTTGAACTTGGGCCTAAGAAGAAGGGAATTAAGCTTTCTAAGCTAAAAGTCGATGCTCTTGGTAAGCTCTATCTTAAAATAAGTTTTAATCTAGAAGAGACTCCTGAAAAGGTGTTTTTTAATCTAGGCAAAAATGATTTATTTGTGGATCTAAAGCAAAGATCTATTGAGACTGTTGTTATAAATAACACAAGTAGACTATTTAAAAGGAATCTTTTTAAGAAAGGTAAAAACAATATATTATTTAAAATTGCTAACAAGAAGCATCCCCTCTATCCCCTGGCCAAAAAAATTGATTTATCTCAAAGGCTTTTTTCGAGAAAGTATGAGTTAAATGTCTCTGCCTCTAAGGACGGAGTGAATTTTGGGAATTACGAAACCAGTGTTTTTAGTGTCTACCCTACTCAGTCGGAAAAGTTCTTAGACGGATATATAGAATTGTTGCAAAAAGATGAAGGTCTTTGCCTTGGAAAGGCCGCGAGTGAATTAATTCTCTTACTTGGCAATAGAAAGTATTTGGTATGTCCGGAAAATGCCGAAAAAAGATCTGATGGAACTTGCAAGAAAGGGATGGTTCCTTACGGGCACTTTTCGAATCAATCATTAAAGGATAATTTAAAGCGAAGAAACCAATGGATAATGAAAAATTGCCCAAAACTTGGTTCGCAAAAGTTTACAGAAATGATTATTAAAAGTGAGAATATCTGCCGAGGTAAAACCGCTCTACAGATCATCGATATGATAGGAGATGCGCCATTTTATGTATGTGCTTCGAATTCACCTAGATTAAAAAATGGTTTTTGTGTTTCAGGGATGATGCCTTATCCATGGTTTTCTAATAGGCCTTTAATAAAAAATATCAAGGCGAGAAATGGCTGGATCTTGCAAACTTGTGGCGGAAGGATCCCCTAAGCTCTCTCTTTAAACCCAACTCAGAGTCCTGGAACCTCATTTTGCGTCGAGTCATTGTATTATTTTATTTCTAAACTAAGGAATCTTTTCTATGTTTGAGACATGGATACTTCAGCTTTTAGGCAAAAATTCAGATCTGAAAAGATACCTCGAAATTACTCGGGGTTATTTCATTTAATCCTGAATTTTTCCTTTCTAGTTTTTTCTACACTACTTGCTTTGTCACAAGTTTTTGAACTTAAAGTGTGGGAGATAATGGCGATTCCAGTAACTCTTGTTTTGGGTAACTTGGTAGTTTTTACTCTTCATAGATATCCGCTTCATCGACCAATGCCTTTTTTTGGATTTAGTTATAAAATTCATACAAAGTGGCATCACCGTTTCTTCACTGATGAAAAACTTGTATTTGATTTGACTCGTGACTTCTTTATTGTGTTTTTCCCTACGTGGATCGTCCTAGGTTTTGTCTTTCTTGTCTTGCCAGGAATTTATTTATTACTTAGTCCTATCTTTTCTGCAAACTATGTTTTTTTAACTATGGCCATGGGGAGCTTTTACTTTTTAAGTTATGAAGTCGTTCATTTCGCTTCCCATCTACCGGAAGATCACTTTTTAATTAAAATTAGGTTCTTTAAGTTCATGCGGGACTATCATAAAATTCATCATAACCCTAAGCTAATGAGAGACTGTAACTTTAATATTGTTTTTCCATTTTTTGATATTATTTTCAACACCTATCTTTCCCCAAGGAAACAGAATGCTAGTAGTAATATCTCCAGCTAAAAGACTCGATTTTGAGCACAAGGCGAGCACTAAGAGCTTTAGTGAACCTGTCTTTTTTAAGAGAGGACTTGTTTTGGTACGTGAACTAAAAAAAGAAGGGCCTTCGGGGCTTAAAAAATTAATGAAAATCAGTGATAAAATTGCTGACGAAAATGATAAAAGGTTTAAAGCATTTCATACTTCCCAATCTTTAGATAACGCTAAACAAGCGGCCTTCGCTTTTCAGGGAGATACTTATCAAGGGCTTGGAGTAAACAACTACTCTAGTGGCGATATCAAAGAGGCACAAAAGAATTTGAGAATACTGTCTGGTCTCTATGGCGTCTTGTTACCACTTGATTTAATACAGCCATACCGTCTTGAGATGGGGACTAAGTTTGGGATTCAAAAGAGCAAAAACCTTTATGAGTATTGGAAGCAAGTAGTAACAGATTTAATCAACCAGACGCTTAAGAAAAATAAGACAGAATTCTTAGTTAACTGTGCTTCAGATGAGTATTTTTCCGTTCTTGATAAAAAACTTCTTGATGGTCTCGTGATCACTCCTGTTTTTAAGGATTCACCCAAAGGAGAAGATAAACCTTTTAAAATTATCAGTTTTTTTGCTAAACGTGCCAGAGGACTTATGGCCTCCTATATCATTCAAAATAAGATTAAAAACCCTGAAGATTTGAAAAAATTTAAAGAGGCCGGTTATAAATATGTGGCCGGGGAGTCCACACCCGAAAGACCCGTGTTTCATCGAAAATATCAGGCCAGTGCTTAGACTTTAAATTTTCCATCTGTTAATATCCCATTTTAAAAACTCAAGAAGGGCGTATTTATGAAAAAATATCATGTTTATGGAATCGGAAATGCATTAGTAGATATGGAGTTTACCGTAGACCCCGAGTGGCTTATTAAAATGAATGTGGAAAAGGGCGTTATGACTCTAGTTGATGAAGACCGCCAACATCAACTTCTAGGGGAGTTAGATGCTTTTAAGGCAAAAAGATTTTGTGGTGGCTCAGCAGCAAATACCATTATTGCTGTGGCCCAATACGGAGGAAGATCTTTTTATTCCTGCAAAGTGGCGGGAGATGAAGTAGGTGATTTTTATTTTGAAAACCTTCTAAACGAGGGAGTCCAAACTAATTTAAAATCTAAAAGATCTGAAGGAATAACTGGTAAATGTATGGTGCTGATCACTCCAGATGCCGACCGTACGATGAATACCTATTTAGGGATATCTGAGGGACTTTCTACCAATGAGATCGTTGAAAAAGAAATTATTGATTCTGAATACTTATATCTTGAAGGGTACCTCTGTTCATCGCCAACAGGAAAAGAGGCCGCTATCAAGGCGCGAGAAATTGCTGAGCGGGCAGGAGTAAAAACCTCCCTCACTCTTTCGGACGTGGCCATGGTTCGCTTTTTTAGAGAAGGCCTAACTGATATGCTTGGCAAAAAAGTTGATATGCTCTTTTGCAATGAGGATGAGGCCAAGGCATGGGTTGAATCTGATAACTTTGAGGATGTACTTAAAAAATTAAAAGAAGTGGCCCACTCCTACTCGATTACGAGAGGCCCTAGAGGGGCAGTAGTTTATGATGGTTATAAAGGTGATTGGCATACAGTGAAGGCCCCGGAAGTTCACGCATTAGATACCACTGGAGCAGGGGATCTCTATGCAGGAACCTTTCTTTATGCTATGACCCATGGTATAAATTTTGAAGCGGCCGGAAATTTGGCCTGTATGGCCTCTTCAAGATTGGTTACTCAATATGGGGCAAGACTTTTAAAAGACCAAATACAAGAATTAAAATTACAGGAAATGTAAATGCAGTCATTGAAAGAAATTTTTACTCAAGGTGAAGATCTAATTGGGAAATCCATAACAGCTTTAGGATGGATTAGATCAGTTCGTAAATCAAAAGCATTTTCTTTTATTGTTTTAAATGATGGTTCTACTCAAAATAATCTGCAAATTATCGCTGATCAAGATATCTCTGATTATGAAATAGTTTCTACTATGATGACGGGAACCTCTGTAAAGATAACGGGAAAAATTGTAGCAAGTGGTGGCCAAGGCCAGTCCATTGAAATGCAGGCAGAATCAGTTGAAGTTATAGGCCAGGTTGATGAAGATTTTCCCTTACAGAAAAAGGCCACCTCAATGGAGTTTCTCCGAGATGTGTCCCATTTAAGGGCGAGAACTCAAACCTTTGGAGCTATTTGGAGAATTGGCCATGCTCTACAGTTTGCTACTCATGAATTTTTTAACAATAAAGGCTTTGTAAATATTCACACCCCTATAATCACAGCACTTGATGCTGAAGGGGCAGGAGATATGTTTAAGGTCTCCACCATGGACTTTGCCCGTATTCCTACAAGTGACAAAGGTGAAGTGGATTTTAGCGATGACTATTTTGGTGAAGAAACAACTCTAACAGTTTCGGGACAACTACAGGCCGAATCCATGGTTATCGGACTGGGAAAAGTCTACACCTTTGGGCCAACCTTTAGGTCAGAAAACTCTAATACGAAAAGACATCTGGCCGAGTTTTGGATGGTTGAACCCGAAATGGCATTTGTCGACCTTGAAGATGTGGCCGATTTGGCCGCAGAGTATGTTAAATACCTTATTAGTTATGCACTTAAAAATTGCGCTGATGAAATGGAGTTTTTAAACCGTAGACCACGGATTAAAGGTGGAAAACTAGGGCCTTCAATTAATGAAAAAGAAGAACATTTAGAGCTCCTTAGGCAAGTCGCTGACAGTGAGTTTAAAAGAATTAGCTATACTGATGCGATGAAAATCTGTGATGAGGCAGATAGAGAGTTTGAATTCCCAACATCTTGGGGAGCAGAGATGCAAACCGAACATGAAAAATACTTGGCAGAAGAATATTTTAAAGGGCCTGTGATCGTTACTGATTATCCTAAAGACTTCAAGGCCTTCTATATGAAAAAAAATGAAGATGGGAAAACTGTTCGCGCCATGGATGTTTTAGTCCCAGGTGTTGGAGAGATCATCGGTGGAGCGCAAAGAGAGGATGACCTCGAAAAACTTAAAGCGGCCATCGCTGAAAAAGGGATGAATGCTGCTGATCTTGATTGGTATCTCGACCTTAGAAGGTGGGGCTCTGTTCCCCATGGTGGTTTTGGGCTTGGCTTTGAGCGGGCACTTCTCTATATCACAGGAATGAATAACGTCAGAGATGTTATCCCTTTTCCTAGGACTCCTAAAAACGCCAAGTTTTAAAGAGTTACTTTATTGTTCTTATATTGCTCCAACCATCTTTTCTGACCCACAGGTCATAATCTTCTATAATCTCATCTAAGAGCTCTTGTGAGAGGATCGTTTTCATACAGGCACGCATCCGATTTATCAGCATGGTGGACCCAGACTGAGGGAGCGGAGACTGTAGAACTAAGGCAACGGCCCCTACGTCATACATATTCCTGATTATGCATTCTTCAACCGCCCCGGCCACGGGCTTTTCTAAAACTAGGCGAGAGAAGTTTGCGGGATTTTTAACGATGAATCTAAAAAGTACGGTGTAAGTGGCCCTACCAAGAATGAGATCATCTCTTAGCTTTCTGGTTTCAAAAACCTGTAGTTTTGCCAAGTCACAATCAACTGCAAAAGAGTTGCTAGAAAGTAAGGTAACTGAGCAATCATTCACTAAATCTTGCGCCCATAAAGATGGTGAAAAAAACAAGCAAATCGTTAAAAACATTATCCTCATAATTAGTTCCCCTTCTTCTTATTTTCGAGCAATAAGGGCGAAACCTTTAAGCAGCAGGAAGTGGTGACTAGTATCTAGACACTATCAAAAAAATCGACAGTTTTAGACCTTTAAAGGGTTGAAATCATCTCCTTGTTTTGGCAAGGGCCTTGCATCTATATATGTATGAAAACACTACTTATAACAACACTTTTATTACTATCTTTTCAGGCCTTTGCTGGCAGTTATTCTGGCTGGGGACTTGATTCAATCAATCTACCTAAAAAGATTGTGGCCAATAAAGAGGT
>QNFX01000032.1 GCA_003650125.1 Campylobacterota bacterium | reverse complement strand
GCTGGCCTGCAATATAGGTAGAGGCATTCCAGCCGGCAAAAGCATAAGAGACATAAACTAGCGCCACACCAAATTTAGGTTTTAAAAACTCTGAAAAGTCCTCCATCCTAGGAATAAAGGATACTCCACTGAGGGGGACATCACTTAAAAGAGGAATGAGGCAGAATGCTAAAAGCAGTATTATTTTAAGACCAGTAAAAAAGATTTGGAAAAGTCCGGTGGGTTTTATGCCAAAAAGATTTACAAAGGTAACTAAGGTAAGGGCAATAAAGGGAATAAGAAAATTATTTCCCGCGCCAGTGATGGGCATGAGGTAGTGACCTATCGCAATTCCTAAAGCGGCCATGGGAGCAGCAAAACCCACAACGAGTGAGATGAAGCCACTGATAAATCCTACTATGGGGTGGTAAATTTCTGATAGGTAGTTATATTCGCCACCTGATCTTTTTAAAATTAAGGCAATTTCCGCGTAACATAAGGCCCCGGTCAAGGCGATGATTCCACCTAGGGCCCAAAGAACAAGAATTACAAAACCAGATTTTATTTCACTTATCTGAAGGCCTAGGGAGGTAAAAATTCCCGTCCCTATCATATTGGCCACAACTAAAGAGAGGGCCACGGATGGCCCAAAACGACTTTTACTCACTTGGCATTATTTGAAATACATGATTCGCCAATGCCCCAAGGTATTCATAGGATCTAAAGACAACTTTTTTTACATATCTTCTATCGTCTTGAGGAGTTTGTGTGTGATAGCTGTAAGTTGGAAGCTTCGGATCTGAATAGAGGGAATCTCTTACATAAAAGACACCTTTTCCACTACAACCGCCCATTCTTTTAAGAGCATCTTTAGCACCTTTGGCATTTCTAGCGTAAGACTTTGCTTTACGTTCTAGCTTTTTCTTTTTCTTAGGATCTTTTTCTCTTAAGGCCTGTTTGGCAAATTTATTAGATTGCTTTGCCAGGTAGGGAGGTGTGTCTTTGGTGAATTTACAATTAGTCGATTGTTCATCATCAAAACCAACCACCATGTGAATGTGCCAGTAACCGTAATGGTTGTACATAACAAGCACCGGTGCCCGGTTAATGGTTAAAGCATCTTTAACTTTTTGAACGATGTTACGGGGAGTCACTCCTGTCGCCCATTGATTTTTATTTTTATCAGCAAAGATTACTTCTCGTTTGAAATTCGGCAGGCCTATACCTTTTTCTTTTTCAATTTTATTAAGTTCATTGATCCAGTTATAGCTTGGGCCATATTCTGCGCCCTTTTCTCCTGCTTTAGCGATGATCTTTTTGCCCTTCTTATTAAATTTGTACCAACCTTTAGTGAAGGGATAGACAGTATTTAAAACGGCCTTTTTAGTACGGTTGAAGACAAAAATAGTATCGGTTCTCCAGTTTTTAATATCTTTACGGTATTTTTTTTGACTGGAGGCATTCATGGTGTATCTTTCTGAAAAATCATATTCACTGCCGACTTCAGGGTTTTCTTTAGCGTTCATAAAGGCCTTCCACCATTCAACTACCCCTGTGTGGGACATAAAGAGGCAGGTTCCTGCACCTTCTTGATTAGGTGAGGGCATTACGTAGGGGAGTAAATCAGTAAAGCCATTTAGTGCTCCAGATCTTTTATATGGAGCATAAGTCGTGACTGGTTCCCCCTCTTCCATGGTGGGGTCAGGGTATTTGATGCCAGGGAGATCGCTGATGGATTCTGCATAATTTGCAAAAGCGCTGCCTTGTATTAAGAATAGAAAGATAATCAATTCCGTGATTTTTTTCATGTTAAACTCCTTTTTAGGAATTCTATAAATTTATAATGAAAAAGTAATCAAAATTTTATTACAATTGATCACAAGGGAGAATTGAATTATGAAATTTCTTATTGTGTGTGTGTTGTTTCTTGTATCATGTAGCTCGGAAAAATTAATTCCACCCAATAAGAGTGAGGCCCTAGTGGTAGCAGAGAAATGGTTTCGCTATCTAGATAAGAGGTTTTTTCTTAAGGCCTACAATGATTCTTCTAATATTTTGAAAAAAAAACTTACAGCGGCAGCTTGGCAGAGATCCTTTTTTTATAAAGAAGTAAGGGTTGGAAAAAAAAAGGAAAGGGTGAAGTCCCGAGATGCTCTTCTTTACAACCTCAGATCATTTCCTCCAGGGGCCTATACTGAGATAGATTATGATACCTACTACTCAAAACGGGGTGCCACTAGAGAGAGATTGATTCTAAGGTGGGAAGAGGGCAAATGGAGGGTTTGCGGCTATACACTTCTTTAAGCTATTAAAATTACTCATATTTCGCATAGTGTAATTGTTTTAAAACCGACCAAAAAGCTTGTGTAGAGTGCCTGAAATAGTCTATAATGCTGTAATTATTATGAACTCAACTCTTAAAGACATTTTTTTAAAGAAGTATAAGAATACGGCGGTTCTTTCGTTGATTAATAGAAAGATGCTAATTCATAAGCAGTTACAAAAACCACCAAGAACTTATGTTGTTTATAGTGATCTTCATGGCTCTTATGACAAATTTTTGCACTGGTTAAAAAATGGGTTGGGCTATTACAAAATTGCTGTAAAGGATTTTCTTGGCAAATCCTATTCAACGGAGATTCTTCAAACCTATGAATGCCTACTTTATATAGTGAATAAGGCCAAAATTGATGATCTTGAGAAATTTATTGAAGGAGAAAAAAAATCCTTTTATCCCGATGATTTTTTTTCCCGTCCTGTGTCTAAGGATTTTTTAAGTTATCTTGATAAATTAGAAGCGAAAGGGCTTTCGAGAAAAAATATTATCGAAGATATTTTAATTCTGCTTCGGGGAATTACTCGAGGAGATGAAAGAAGAATTGTTAAAACTGTTCCTAAAGAGCATTTAGAAAATATTTCAAAACTCTACATGATCAATGATGTCGAATCTTATGATGCGATGTTAGATGGAATCGCTTCCAATAAAGAGGCCTTTCAAATTTACATCTCTCTTTTGATTAAAGTTGCTTGTGCCAACATGTTTGATAAGCATATTAACCTTGGTGATACATATGACCGTGGAGATGCAGCGGACAAACTAGTGGCGGTTTATCGAAACTATTTTAGTGAGTCCTCAGCATATTCACCGCCACTGCACTACATCTGGGGAAATCACGATATTGTTTGGCTTGGTGCTGCGGTTGGAAATCCAATCCTAGTCATGACGGCGTTGCGGATTTCGATGCGTTATAACAACGTCTCCTTTTTAAGTCGTTATGGATTTAATTTAGATAAGCTTAAGAGTTACGCTGATAAATGTTATAGGTTAACTCCAAGAGGCAATTACACTAAAGCGAATGATTCGAGTATCGCTGCTAAGATGACCAAGGTTTTGTTTGTTTTAGAAACTAAATTAACAGTTTTATGCCTAAAAGAGTTGCAGGGCAAAACCGTAAATTACACTGATATAGCAAAGGATTTGGCCCATCACGAGGCCTTATTAAAACTTTTTCCTGTCGGGCATAAAGAAGATGAGAAGATATGGGATCAGTATAAAGAAAAAGACCCGCTATTTCATGATTTCTTTTTTCCTACAATCGATGCAGATGCTCCTGAAGTACTCACTCAAGAGGAAAAAGAAATCGTTGATGATTTAACGAAGCAATTTCTTACTCTTCCTAAATTACAAGATGATATGAAATGGATGTTTAGAGTGGGAGAGACCTATAAAGTTGTAGATAGAACCTTATATTTTCACGCTGCTATTCCGGCCACCGAGGATAAAGAACTTGCAGAAGTTAATGGATTAAAAGGTAGAGAGCTTTTAGAATTTATTCACCTAAAACTTAAAGCAATCGGTTCTAGACATAATACGGGTGCAAAGATTTCACTTGAAGACAGAATGTATTTTTGGTTTCTTTGGTGTGGCCCTGAATCTGCGTTCTTTTGTAAATCAAAAATGGCCACCGTTGAGAGAACTATTTTTGATAAAACAGTGGCGGCAAAAGATCCTCTGACAACTCATAGTGAAAGACCCAATCCTTTTTATAAAAATATTCGTGATGATAAGTTTTTAAGGAGAGTTTTAAAAGAGTTTAAAGCTGATAAGCTTTGCATGGGCCATACTCCCGTTAAAACCCTGCAACAAACCATTCTCAGTGAGAACGTTGGAGCTTTTTGTGTGGATGGAGGCGCTTCGGATGCTTATGGTGATCGTGGTGCAGTTTTAATTAATACTCCTGAGTTTAATTATTTAACTTTTCAACCTCCGCTTGAAGAAATTAAAAAAGCAGATGCTCTAAATCAAATCCCTGAAATAGAGGTTATTCCTCTTGAAGAGAAGAAGAACTTCACTCTTGGGGATATGGATAAAGGATCTCATCTTAAAGCTGAGCTTGAGGCAATCGAGCATACTTTAAAAGACCGATTAGGGGCCTTTAACAACGAATACTTTCTCTAAACAAATTTAATCTCCTCTTTAAATTTACCGATTAAATCCTATGAATATTTTAGTTATATTGTTTTTTATTGTCTCCTGTGCTCATGAAAGAGAAGGTCGAGCTATGGCGGATATTTCAGGCAAAGTTGAAAAGGTTGAATTTCAAGATATTTCTTTTTCTTTAAATTGTACACAAATGAAGAAGGAGTTAGAAGGAAGGGCGATTAAGCGGTGTTTAAAAAAGGATCTTTACGCATTTGCGATCGAAGAACAAATCAGTTGCCCCACTAGTCTTTTTGATCCTCCAGTTTATCCGGAGAGCTTGAAGTTTAAATGTTTTAAAAGCTATGAGGAGGCAACTTCCAAATTTCCGAAAAAAGTGATCTTTAGAAGTAAAACTGAAACTTTTAATACCGTTAATCAGTTTGTCTTAAGGGATGGCATTATTTGGTTTAAAAAAATAAACTCAAGAGGGAAGTGGAAGGTGCTGCCACTTCCCCATGATATAAATGTGCCTGTCGAAATAGGCAGTGATAGTGAACATTTTGTGGCGATAGATCAAAAGGGTCGAGTGTTTACTATTCAAAGGGCAGGAAAGAGAAACAAAATTAAATCAGATGATTGGAGTTCGACATGGGGAACTCCTTTTTGGTTTGGGCCTGGAATAAATCTTCCCAAACGAAAGGCCTGGGAGATTTCATTTTTTTCTCCAAGCGATGAAAAATTCTATATTGATCCGGCCGGAAATAAACATGGTATTGGCGTGGGAGTTACAACTCTTTATGTTTTAAACGATGATAAGCAGAGAATTACCTATCTAGATCCATGGTTGCCGGCCGACTACAGTTATGAAGTCTGTGGCCCACATCGGGGACTATTTAAAGCACAAAATTTATCGGCCTCAGGATCAACAATCTTTTTAATAAATGAATACGGAGATATGTTCACGAGAATGTATGACTTTGATATTTCCGGCGGTAATAATGTTTTAATGAAGTATACCTATGATAAAGCAAAATCTACTTCTGTTGTAAAAAAAGGAGAGATGCCGGAGTTCTATCAACCTCTTTTTGACTTTCGTGCTCTTGCTGCTAGTTCTTGGGATCAACAGCCAAAGATAGCAGGTAAGATTACTGATAGGATCAGTATTTCTAAAGGCGTTGGGCATATTAAATATCTTAGGGTCGAAGGTGAAAATAAAAAAGGAGAAATAGGGTACTTTGAAAAAAAACTTAAAGACAAAGTGTGGGCATTTAAGAAGACTGGATCATCTCTTAAGGGAAATATCTTGAGCAATTCTTTAATAGATAATTCTAAAAAAGACTTAGGAAAAGATGAGTCTATGAAGCTTATATCTTCTAACAAAACCATGGAAATAAAAAACTTCCATCTTTATTGCTCCCCAGCCGATTTAGTTGTTAAATTTAAAGATGGAGAAGTTCTTAAATTAAAACTTCACACCCGAGAAACACTGAGGCAAAAACCTCTTAAAAGGGGACTTGATATTGATCCAGTTCCTTTAAGTGGGGCAATTGAGATTCCGGCAATAACTTTAAAGACCCTTTCGAGTAGATCAAAACAAATAAAAGATTTTATTACTAAAAATTTAGCAGGAAAGAGATTTACTACTATCCAGGCGGTGGCCACCTACAACCTCCTTATGATTTATGGCAAAACTGGAGAGTCTAACAACCTGGTTGATTCAGTATTTTCTAATTCATTATCAGGGATAAACTCTTTGATTTTCATGTCAGATCCTTATCAGGCATTAGCGCAGGATTCTACTTTTACTTGGGAGTTTCGGATATCTAGGTTTTAATTAAAAAAAAAGGGCCATCTATGGCCCTTTTAAATAGGGAGGATAGTCCTATTTAATATAGATTGTCGATATTTACGACTTCCTTTCTATAACTGGTAACATCAGTATTAGCTCCACCAATCACCGGCCAGCTAACAATGGCCATTTTTATATCGCCATCGATGAAGAGCCTAAGAACAGTCCCGCTAAGGTGAGATTCTTCATTTCTTCTTTTGTCAAAAACGCTATCGTGTTTACAGATTTTATTCTCATTAATATTAATGCCACATTTTGGGCCACCTCTGCTTATGAGTAGATCAATGTTTACAGTCTCTTTTTTATAATCGGTGATTTCAGTAGTAGTTCCGCCGATTACAGGCCATAAAACAGTCGCCATCTTTTCGCCTTCACTTGCAAAAAGCTCTAGGACTGTTCCTGATAGATGAGATTCTTGCATTCTATCTGTATTAAAGACTTGTTCACTCTTACAGATTTCGAAATAATCTTTGTTTATTAAGCACTCTTTTTCTGTGGCAAATAGATTTGGAGTAATTAGGGTGGTGGTAATAATTGCGAGTAATAGATTTTTCATAAATTTGCTCTCCTTGCTTGTTTTCTTGTAGCTACAACATATATCATGCAAAGCAAAAAACAAGGCAAAATATATATATTTTCATGGTGTTTTATATCAAAAATATTCATATATATGCACTAAGTCACCGATAACTGTATATGAAGACAATTTTTGAATACGAAGACTACGCTGATTACTTAAATGACTGGATTATTTCAAGGCCTAAAAAAGGAAGGGGCATAAAGAAGGAGATATCTCTTTTTCTAAACTGTCATCCTACTCATATAACCCAGGTCTTTAAGAAAAAGACTCATCTAACATTAGAACAAGCTGCCAAGCTTGTAAGATATCTGTCCCTGTCGGATTTAGAGGGAGGCTTTTTTTTAGGCATGGTGGAAAAAGCACGGGCCGGAAATCAGGAACTTCGAGACCTCATTGGCTGGAAACAAGATAAAATTAAAAAAGAATGGACTGCCTTAAAAAGATTTAAACCTAATAAATTTGAATTTTCAGATGAGGATAAAGAGGTCTATTACGGAAATTGGTTTTATGCGGCCACCAGGATTATTCTCTCAATACCTAAATACCAAAATGAACATGCAATATCTGAGCAACTTAAAATCTCCCCAAAAAAAGTTCGAGAGGCATTAAACTTCTTTTTAGAAAAGGGGTTTATCACTAAAGAGGGGGACAACTATCGTGCAAATTTTGGAAAATTAACTTCTGGCGCTGGCGCCGGTTCTATTTTTCAAAAAAATCATCATAAGAACTGGAGGGCCCAGGGTCTCATTTCTATAGATGATAAGAAAAAAGATGATCTTCATTTAACTCATTTGTTTTCAATCGCCAAAAAAGATTTACCTATAGTTAGAGAGCAACTAATTAACTCGATTCAAGAAATAGCTAAAACTGTAGAAAAATCAAAAGATGAAGATGCAGGTTGTATTTGCCTGGATTTTTTTCAGATTACAAATTAATCCATCTTCTAACTGCAGTTCTAAACTCAGGCCAGAAATACCCTATATTTAAAAAGAGCCGACTCTCTCCAGTGATCGCAAAGTTTGGTCCTGATATTACGTCAGGTATGAAAAATTTTCGATAACCTCCGAGTATGTAAATCCTTTGCCATGGGAAAAAATAGTATTCAGCACTTAAACTGGCAATCCAGGTTCCAACTTTTTTGCGGTAACCGATATCATCATATTTAGCAGAGATATAGGTCGCTCCAAATCCTGCTCTAGCAACAAAAACCCCTCCGGGAGGTAAATGCCAAAACCACTTCATATTCAACATCACGCCGTAGAGGTCGAGTTCTAAGTCTTCACCCCAATATTCCCAGACAATATAAGGAGTAACCATCGTTTGATTTTTCCAACGGTATTGAGGGTAGACAATGTTGTTTACACTTACGCCAGGATTGAAGTTATCGTATATACTATCAAGAGAGCTAGCATCCTCTCCTTCACCATGTAATTTATTTCTAAATTTACCCTGGAAGGCAACACCATTGGGAATAAATCTAAAGGAGGAAAGGAAGGCATTGGAGAACTTATAACCACCACTTATCTCTAAGTTCTTTTTAAATTTCTTATCAGGAGCGTGAGTGCTTGCTTTAGTCGTATGGACGTCATAGATCTTGGGCGTTACCGTAAAGGTTTTGCTTTCTTGCTCATAAGGTAAAAATACAATGTCAGTGGCCTTGAATTTTGCTCCTAATTTAAGGAATTTTTGATACTCTAGTTCTGTGATGTCAGTTGGCGCAGTTAATTCGTCGATCCCTAGAAATAACATATAACTTTCTGAGACAAGAGGAGTGATCACCTTATCGCATTTATTTTTTTGTTTATTAAAGACCTGTTGCTCCCAGGCCTTGGCCAGATCAAGGGACACTTTTAAGTAATAGTTTTTAGGCGGTATGATCAGATAAGTACGACAAAGTTTTTTGCTTTTGATGCCCTTAAGTTTTGCTCTGACAATTGAAATGCATTCATAGCTTGAACCTTTTAAGAGACTTCTCGGCATCCAACGACTTACAAATGTCTTAATAAGATTGGTATCTTTTTTTGTTTCGTCCTCTAGAGTAAATTGTTCACCTTTTTGGTAATGGCGGCAGATACTTTTTGGTGAAGTTTTTACTGATTTACTCTCAAATAATGGATCTTTCATTATATAGATATCTTCAGAGTTTTTTGAAACGTTTAGAAACATGGGGGTTGAACCAATTTTCTTAATAGTCTTTTTTCCTGCTTGTTGGTGATAAACCACCAGACCTCGAGGGTTAGAGTCAATGGAGATATATTCTTTTTGCGTCTTGATAATTCCGCAGGAGAATAAACTTAGAAAAAATGTGATTTGGAGAATAGTTTTCATGGTCGTTATGATTAGTTTCGATGCACTTGGTATACTGAGGCCTGCTCAGTGGGAAAAATTACCATTTCTTGGATATTTACATGTCCAGGTCTTTTTAAGGACCAAAGAATACATTCAGCGATATCATTTGCACTAAGGGGAGTCATTCCTTTATAGACCTCTTTGGCCTTTTCTTCGTCTTTAAATCTGATAAGAGAAAATTCAGTTTCCACCATTCCTGGTTCAATATTAGTGACCCTTATATTTTGTCCCAAAAGGTCGGCACGAAGGCCCTCACTGATGGCCTTGACAGCATGCTTGGTGGCGCAGTAGACACTGCCGTTGGGGTAGACCCATCTCCCAGCAACAGATCCTAGATTTACAATGTGTCCGGATTTTTTCTCTTTCATTAGGGGTACTATAAAACGAGTGATATATAAAAGTCCCTTGATATTAATATCTATCATGATCTCCCAATCCTCAATGGCAGATTGGTCAAAGGGGGCCACTCCATGGGCACCACCAGCATTATTAATTAAAATATCTAAATTTAAGAGTTGATCTTTATAATCTTCTAAAAGGTTTAGAGTTCCCTCTTTTTCAGAGAGATCAAAATTAAGGACACAAACATTTATTGCAAACTTTTTTTCTAGCTCAGCTTTTATTTCTAAAAGTCTCTGCTCTCTTCGGCCAGTGAGAATCAGATTGACCCCTTCTTGGGCCAATTGGTAGGCACAGGCCTTGCCAATCCCTGATGTGGCCCCGGTGATTAAGGCCAATTGTCCCTTTAAATCTGTCATAATTTCCCCTTTATGGCCTTTAAGGTATATTTTTTGGGAAATTATTGTCATTCCCCCTTGCAATAAAAGATTTTTTTTATATTTTGTAGTGATGAATTCTGCCAGTAATCGAAGAAAATTTCTTTTAGACCTTATGTCCCAACTTGATGGACAAAAGGTGAATTGTTCTAGTTGTTTAGGAACATGTTGTACTTTTCAGGCCAATTCTATGCAAATAACGCCATTAGAAGGAGTGGAGATTTTAACTTATTTGAAAGAATCAAATAGACTAGATGACTCCTTAAAAGAAAAATTAAAACGGTGTGTGGCCGATTATCGCCTAAATGTAGAAATATCTACTTCTCGGGGAAGGGCATTTCGCAAAACCTATACCTGCCCATTTTTTACTCCAGGGCCTAAAGGTTGTTCACTCCCAAAAGATGTTAATCCTTATGGCTGTTTGGGCTTTAATCCTAAAGTCATGGGGGTGAAAAATGGTGGAAATTGTTCTTTGCAAGAGGATGTGGCCCAACTTAGAGAAGAAAAATTTAAGACTTATGAGATGAAAATCAATCAACGCTTAAGAGAGGCATATGATCTCTCTTGGTATAAGACCTCAATTCCGCAGGCGCTACTCAGTTTATGGGGAAAGAGGGGTATCTAGGTATTGGTCATAAATATGCTTCATTGCCTGATGGGCCGTATTAAAAGCAGAGATGATAGATCCTCCAGCTTTTCCCGAGGCCAGATCTCCCACCAAAAAAAGGCCTGGAACATTTGTTTCGTGGCCCTTTTTTATTACCGGTAAATTACCATTAAATTCAATGCCTAGTAGTTTGAGGAAATTTTTAGGAGTGGATCCACCTAAGGCCAGTACTATATGGTCATATTTTTGGCCTGGAATAAAGCTCTCACAGAAAATCACAAATGGGCCTTCCATATCCACTATCTTTTCAATATTGCTGTTATAGATAATCTTGACCTTACCTGCATGCTCGAGATCTTGGATTATTTGTAGGTTTAGCTTATTCATTCTGGCGAAGCTCTCTTTTCGGTAGGAGAGAGAGACATCATTTCCTGCCTCTACCAGATTTTGGCAGTATTCTGATGCGGAATCTCCTCCTCCCACCACCAAGACCTTTTTATTTTTGATAGGCGTAGAGGTTATATCAAAGGAGATCTTATCCCTTAAACTCGGAGGGATTTTATAAGAGGGCCTATTTGGTCTTCCTAGGATTCCAATGGCAATAGTGCAGGTTTTTGTATGATAATGTCCATTGGAGCTTTTAATGATAAATACCCCGTCTGGAAGCTTTTCAATGCCGTATATTTCTTCATTGAATTTAATACAGAGGCCGTTTTTCTCTATTACCTCATCCAGATAGTTGAGAGTTTCCTGTTTACTGGAGTCTTCTATACATAAGGTCCCTAAACAAGAGGATTCATTCCCTTTGTAGTTGGCGGTGACCAGCTTTTTTTCTGGATAAAAGCGACGGATAGAGGCCGAATGTTCTGAAGATTTTTCTAAAATCAATATTTTATCTTGAGAGATTCCAGATTTGATGGCCTCTGCGGCCACAGCAATTCCCGCTGGCCCAGCGCCAATTATTACTAAATCATACATGCAATGCCCTTTTCAAATACAACATCTCAAGATTTAAGCGTAAAATAGGGTGGATTGAGAAGACGCAAAATACAAAATAGACTCAACGTGTAAAATTGATAAAGTCGAAATAAAAAGTAGGACATTAAGACAAATAGTTGCTAAAAATTTATACTGCAAAAATAGTTAGATTATTCTCGGTTTTTAGGAGAGTCGTGATGGAAGATTTTTATAAAAGTGTAGGGCTAAATCCAAGTAATAAGTACACAGTGAATGCCGCACCTGATTATTTGATAAATAAGGCAGTTGCTCTAGGGCATGGCAAGCTGGCAAAGAATGGTTCTTTGGTGGTTCAGACTGGTGCCCATACTGGTCGAGCGGCCAATGATAAATATGTTGTCTACACTGATATGACTAAAGATTCTGTCTGGTGGGATAACAACCTCAATAAAATGACTTCAGAGAATTTTCAAAACTTAAAAGCGGTAGTGCTTGAATATCTAGATGGGCAAGATGAGCTTTTTGTTTCAGAAAACTCTGTTGGAGCTCATCCAGTGCAAAATGTTGGTGTAAGAGTTGTTACTCCAAGGCCTTCAGCTGCACTTTTTTCAAATTATTTATTTAGAAAGATGGAGAGAGAGTTTGGTTCAAATGACTTTACAATCCTTCATGCTCCTCAACTTAAAATCAACCCAAGTGATTACGGTGCTAGAAATGAAACCGTTATTACAACTTGTTTCGATACTAAAACAACTATTGTAATTGGCAGTCTCTACAATGGTGAAATTAAAAAATCCATGTTCTGTGTTTTGAATTATATCTTACCAGAGATGGGAATTCTTCCTATGCATGCCGGTGCCAATGAAATGGCAAATGGTGATGTATCGGTATTTTTTGGACTTTCGGGAACTGGAAAAACTACTCTTTCAACTGATCAAGGTACTATGCTGATTGGTGATGATGAGCACGGGCTTAGCGATGAGGGGGTTTTTAACTTTGAAGGTGGCTGTTATGCTAAAACTTTTGAGTTAAAAGAAGAATCTGAGCCAGGAATCTGGAATGCCTCTAATAAATTTGGAGCGATCCTAGAAAACGTTGTAATGGATGATAGTGGAAAACTCGACTTTGATGATAAGTCACTCTCAGAGAACGGACGTTCAAGTTACCCACTTGATTTTATCGATGGAACAAAAGAAGGTTCTATCGGTGGTGTTCCTAAAAATATTTTCTTCTTAACTGCTGATGCCTTTGGAGTTCTTCCGCCGGTTGCAAAATTAAGTAAAGAACAGGCAATGTATTATTTTGTTCTTGGTTATACTGCAAAACTTGCAGGGACTGAGATTGGAGTGGTTGAGCCACAGACAACCTTCTCTCCTTGTTTTGGTGCTCCTTTCATGTTGAGGCCACCAAAGGTTTATGCTGACCTTCTAGGGAGATACATTGAAAAACACAATATCCAAGTTTGGCTTGTAAACACTGGTTGGACCGGTGGAGTTTATGGAGTAGGACATAGATTTCCTATTAAAGTAACAAGACAAATTATTAGAACGATTCAAAAAAATGGTTTGGAAAATGTTCCAACTAGCAAAGATCCAATCTTTGGCCTAGAGATTCCTCAAGCAGTTGAGGGAGTAGAACAAAAAGTTTTATGGCCTCGTGAATGTTGGGAAGCTAAAGATGAATACGATGATAAAGCAAGCAAGCTTGCAACTTCTTTCACCAAGACCATGAACAAGTATAATATTCAAAAACAACCAGAGGGCTTCGTAGAAGACAGGGCCCGTCTATAGAAGGATTACCTTTATGCCAGTAAGAGTTAGGTTTGCGCCCAGTCCTACCGGTTATTTGCATATAGGAGGTGCTCGGACAGCTTTGTATAGTTACCTCTTTGCAAAACGCCATAAGGGGCAATTTATCCTTCGAGTTGAAGATACCGACCTTGAAAGATCTAAAAAAGAATTTGAAGACTCTCAAATAGCTGACCTCAATTGGTTAGGCCTTATCCATGATGAAGGCCCAGATAAACCAGGAGATGTTGGTCCTTACAGACAATCTGAAAGACTAGATATTTATAAAAAGTATTCAGCTGAGTTAGTTGAAAAAGGTGCAGCTTATCCTTGCTTTTGTACTAATGCACAGTTGGATATTAAAAAAGAAAAACTAGCTGAGGCAGGAAAAGCACCTCACTATGATGGTACCTGCAGAAATATTTCGCAAGAGGAATCAAGCAAAAGAATAGCTGATGGCGAAGAACACACTATTCGATTTACTGTTCCCGATCATCCTTTTGATTTTAAAGATCATGTGAGAGGAAATGTGGGATGGCCCATCGATATGGTTGGGGATTTTGTCATCATGAGATCAAATGGCATGCCCACTTATAATTATTGTTGTACTGTGGATGACTGGCTCATGAAAATCACCCATGTTATTCGTGCTGAAGATCATTTAAATAATACCTTGAGACAGTTAATGATTTACGAGGCACTAGGGGCCGAAATTCCAGAGTTTGCCCATGTTTCACTTCTAATTGGTAAGGACAGACAAAAATTATCAAAAAGACATGGGGCCACTTCAGTCTCCCAATATCAAAAAGAGCACTATCTTCCTGAGGCACTGTTAAATTATCTCTGTTTACTTGGCTGGTCCCATCCTGAGGAAAAGGATGTTTTTAATATTGAAGATATCGTTGATATCTTTGATCTTGATCGGTTTTCTAAATCTCCCGCAATGTTTGATGTTGATAAATTAAATTATATTAATGGCCAATATCTCAGGGCCATGTCGATTGAAACATTAGTTTTAAAGTTTGCTGAAGTTTGTTCTAGCGAGTCTCCTTTTCATAAACAGACACCTGAGTGGAAAAATATTTTTGCTGAATTAATAAAAGATAAAATTCAAAATTTCATTGAAGTAAGAGAGAAGGTAGATGAGATTTTCACTTCTGATATTTATTTAAATGATGAGACCAAAGAAATCTTAAGTTGGGATTCGACTAAGCTTATTCAAGAATATTTAGCATCTGAACTTGATGGTTTTGACAAACCTTTTATTTCCGAAGATCTAATTGGTGATTGGATGAATCACATAAAATCTGAAATGAAGATAAAAGGAAAACATCTTTTTATGGGAATGAGAGTGGTCCTAACAGGCAAAGCACATGGCCCGGATCTTAAAAAAGTTGCAAGGCTTACACCTCCAGGGATTATCGCCCAGAGAATTTCTAAATTAAGCTTATACGAGGGACATTGATGATAGAAAATGAAGTAGGTCCAAACTTTATTAAAAATATAATAGAAGAGGATTTGGCATCTGGTAAGCACCAAACCATCATCACTCGTTTCCCCCCTGAACCAAACGGACATCTCCATATCGGACATGCTAAATCTATCTGTCTAAATTTTGGACTGGCCAAAGATTATAAAGGAGTTTGTCATCTTCGTTTTGATGATACCAATCCAGAAAAAGAAGAGATGGAATATGTTCATGCCATCAAAGAAGATGTTAAATGGCTTGGTTTTAACTGGGATGAGCATGAATATTATACCAGTGATTATTATGAGAAATTATACCAGGGAGCTACCCAGCTTATAAAACTTGGTAGCGCTTATATCTGTGAACTAAATGCAGATGAGATGAAAGAGTATCGTGGAACCTTAAAAAACCCTGGTAAAGAAAGTCCTTATAGAGACAGGTCTGTAGAAGAGAATCTGGATTTATTTAAGCGAATGCGAGCAGGAGAGTTTGATGAGGGAAAATATACTCTAAGAGCAAAAATTGATATGGGCTCTCCTAATATGAATATGCGAGATCCTGCTATTTATAGAATTAAAAAATCGCATCATCAAAGAACCGGAGATGAATGGCCAATATATCCTATGTATGATTACGCCCACTGTGTATCAGATGCCATTGAGGGAATAACTCATTCACTTTGTACTTTGGAGTTTGAAGATCATAGACCATTGTATGACTGGTTTTTGGATGTGTTAAAAACCCCGGCCCACCCTCAGCAGATTGAGTTTTCTAGACTTAACTTAGAATTTACAGTGATGAGTAAAAGAAAGCTTTTACGACTGGTTGAAGATAATCACGTAAATGGTTGGGATGATCCTCGTATGCCTACTATCTCAGGCATGAGAAGAAGAGGTTATACTCCAAGATCAATTAGAAATTTTGCTAGTCGAATAGGGATAACGAAAAAAGATTCCTCCATCTCCATTGCCACTTTAGAGCACTCAGTCCGAGAGGATTTGGAGCAAATTTGTCCTAGAGTTTTTGGCGTTGTTGATCCTTTAAAAATTACTATTACAAATTTTGCAGATGAAATATTTGAGATAGATTGCCCTTTTCATCCAAAAGATGATTCCTTTGGTTCAAGAAAAGTACCTTTTACTAAAGAAATCTTTATTGAGCAGAGTGATTTCATGGAAGATCCTCCTAAGAAGTTTTTTCGTCTAGGTCCTGGAAGATCTGCTCGACTTAAATATGCATACGTAATAACTTGCGATGAAGTCATCAAAGATGATGCAGGTAAAGTAATAGAGTTAAAGTGTACTTATATTAAAGATACTTTCGGGGGCAAGACTCCAGAAGGGATGAAAAAGGTTAAAGGGATAATCAACTGGGTTTCGGCCAGTGAAAGTCTTAAAATTGAAACTAGACTGTATGACCGCCTATGTAGTGTAGCAATTCCGGGAAGTGGAAAAGAAGATTTTCTTGAAGATTTAAACCCGGACTCTTTAAAGGTAAATGAATCTCTAGTTGAGAGGAGTTTAAAAAATGCTGATATTGGTTCAAGATTTCAATTCGAACGCCAAGGATATTTTATAAAAGATCAAGATTCCACATCTGAAAAACCGGTCTTCAATCGGGCCATAACTCTTAGAGATACTTGGGCCAAAATAAAATAAAACACCAGCTTACCCAAAATAGACAGAGCAAGACTCTACTATCTATACATCAACTCGCTAAGTTGTTGAAATCATGTAATGCTCACCGTGTCATTTTTACTTAAAACCTAGTTTTAAGTTTTCCAAAGTATGACTTTCTGGTACTTTGACCTCTAGCTTAATTTAAGGAGAAAAATATCATGAAAACTATTGTAAGCATCGCTATGATTTTTATGTTTGCGAATGGATTTGCAGCTGATTGGAAACAGGTATCAAGCAGTAATGGAATTGTAGTTTCTAAGCTCAAGGTCCCAGGAACTAAAATAGTAGGATTCAGAGGGGAGACATCTATATATGCTTCCGCCGAAAAATTAATGCATATTCTTATTGATAATAACCATCGAAAAGACTGGGTTGATCGTTTAAAGACATCTAATGTTCTTGAAACTATAGGGCCTTATGAATATATCATTTATCAAGAATTTAAGCTTCCTTGGCCGCTTAAAAATAGAGACTTCGTCTATAGAGGCAAGGCCACCAGAAAAAAAGATGGTAGAGTGGTTCTAGTAATGAAGAGTGAGGTTCATCCTAATGCGCCTAAAACTGTTGGTGTGAGGGCCGAGTTAGTAAATAGTAGATACACTATTACTCCAATTGGAAAATTTAAATCCAAGCTAGAAGTGGAGATAATGTCAGATCCTAAGGGCGCTATTCCTAAATGGTTGGTAAATATCATTCAAAAGAAGTGGCCTCATAAAACTTTGATGGCGATTAAGTCTCAAGTTGAGAGGAAATACGTCAAAGAACATCCTCTTCCACCAATTGTTGAGATTAAAATCTCAAAAAAGTAAAAAAATCAAACTTTAAGGCCTCCAATCGGAGGTCTTTTTTTTGGGGAAAAAGATTCCTCGTCAAGAGTTTCCTACGTTCTCTCAAGAGCAACTCCAATATAAAATAGCTAAATGGGACAAAGAGATATTGGGTCGAAGGCCTATTTTGAAGAAAGAGAGCGAATCAAAAAGAGGGTACTGATATTAACAGTAAGTTCTTATTTGTTGGTCGGAATGGTCCTTGCCAGCGCCCTTTATTTTGGCAGTATTGGTTCTTTAGATTTAAGGGATCTGGGGAGTTCTTCTCGCGCCATAAATGGCTTTTTTGGGGGGATTCTCACCGCCATTGTTTTAATCATATCGTTAACCTCAAATACTTATACTCCAAGATTGATGTCTGTTTTCGTACATCAACCTCCTGCCTTTTTTGGATTAGCACTAATTTTACTTTGCCATCTTAGTTTTATCGTAGGTGCTTTTATAGGCCCTTCTCATGCTTTGTATGAGTTGAGAGTTTATGTTTCGATTACCTTGACTTGCTTAGTGGTAGGTGGCGTTCTTCCTTATCTTTATTATATAAGTAACTTTATGCGACCAAGATTTTTCCTTCCTATTATAGAAAAAGAAGTTATAGATGATTTTAAATACCTTTCGTTAAATAAATGGGACAAGGATAAGCAGGCGCAAATTTTTGAAAATATTAATGTGATAACTAATCTGGCATCTACCGCTTCAAAGAGGGACGATAAATCTTTAATCATGGTCGTTTTTGATATGTTGATTGGGATTTTAGTAGAGTTGGTAGAGCTTAGAAAAGAAGATACTACGAACTGGAAAGTACAAAGTCCGGTTTTTTTACCGGGTGTTTCTGAAGAGGCCCAGTATCATTTAGAGAAAAATAAAACTTGGCCGGAATATTACATTCTGGGGAAATGTTTACGGGAGATAAAAGCTCTAGATACAAATCAAACAGAGATTGTCTCATTTTTTTCTGAACGACTTTTAAAATCAATGGATGAATGCCTTAATGCTAATGAAGATTCATTGGTCGAATATCATATCATGGCCTTAAATACTCTCTTACGGGAGTCAATAGATGCGGATGATCTATCCCTATTTCAGTCTATAAGTTATTACTATCGCCTTGGTATTGAAATTTTACAGGAAGATAAAAAACATATGGGGTTCGCTGCTAGAAGTTTTATCCATTATGGAAAAATGGTATCCAAGAAAAAACAATTAATTTGGAAAGAGACCATCATGTTTGATCTAGGCAGGATCATTTTGTTTTTTGGTTTTGTAGATGAGAGATTTGGAGTCGGTTTTTTAAATGACTTCGCTGGTACTGTCTGGAGAAAGGAATACAAAAGAGATGACAAAATCAGCAAGGTTGCCTGGCGAGCAATTGTAAAAACCTATTGGGAGGCCCAATCAAAGGGCCTTAAAAGTCTTTCGAGTACTATTTTTGAGGAGTACCTAAAAGATGATCGGATAAAGCATCATGAAACTATAAACTATTTGTTATCCCACGTAAGAGAACTTCATTGGGAGATCAATGATCGTCTACTTAGTTTTAATCATCTATCTTCGGATGCTGGAAGATTGGCAAGAGAATATCAATCTAGCGAGCTTAAAGATCTGCTTTAAGCGGCAACATACTTTTTCATTTCTTGAAAATTTAGTGGTTTGTGTAGGAATTTATCGGCCCCCGCACCAAGCGCCTCTTTTTCTATGTCATCATCAGTGTGTGCACTGTACATGATCACTTTTAAATGGGGTCTTTTTTCTTTTAAAGTTTTTAAAATTTCAATTCCATTCATTCCAGGTAGAAAAAGATCTAAAAGGATTAATTTAATATCTAAATCAGGATTAGTATCCAGGAATTGAATGATTTCAGGCCCTGAGGTGAAAAAGTTCATCTGGATGTTACCTGAATCAATTTCTCTTCTGAATTTAATTTTAAAAACTGGGAATAAATCTGTTTCGTCATCAACTATAATTATTCTATTCATATAATCATTTTATATTAAATTTTCTGTTTTAAAACTATGTAAAAGAGTCGGGTTTTGGCACTTGTTTGATGCATTTTATTCTGGCCGCCCTGATCTGCTCTTTGGCCTTAAGACCTTCTAACCCTTCAGTTAGCTTTTTTTGGTCTAAGCTTTGTACTGCTTGAAAGCATTGCCTTAGATAATCGGCCTGTGGGTAGCTTTTGCTGAGTTTTCCTAAGTTATCGGCCTGACAGCATAAAAGAAAATCCTTCAGGATTTCCTCATCTCTAAAGCAATTTAGATTAGTAAATAGATCTACGATAGTTGAAGCGTTAAGCTCAAAGGCCTTGTGAGAAAAGAGATGGTATTCACAGACCTTTAAAGCGAGGTCTTTAATTTTGTTGGGAAATTTAAAGCGCTCACAAAAATTTTTAATTAGGGGAAGGCCATATTTTTCATGGGCGGTATGCCTAGGGAGGATATCTTTAGGAGTGATGCCTTTGCCAAAATCATGCATGAGGGAAGAAAATCTTACTTCTAATTTTTCACTAAGAAGCGTGGCGCTCTTTAAAACTAGCATGGTGTGTACCCATGCATCTCCCTCGGGGTGATATTTAGCAGTTTGGGGAACACCTTTTAAATTTTCCAGCTCAGGAAAAAGAACTTTTAGTGCGCCACAATCAGATAATATTTCAAAAAATCTTCCAGGCGTGGGGTAGGCCATGGCCCGTTCCATTTCCATGTAAACCCGTTCGGGGGTTAGGTCATTAAGCTCTCCAGATTGCACCATGTTTGTGATCAATTCCAAGGTATCTGGGTGAATGCTAAAGTCATCTAAAAGGGCACCAAATCGGGCAATTCGTAACACTCTTAAAGGATCTTCAACAAAATGTTCTGAGACATGTCTGAGAATTTTATTTTTTAAATCCTGTTGTCCGCCATAAGGATCGATGATTTCTCCATCCTTCATGGCCATAGCATTAATGGTGAGATCTCTTCTAAATAGATCTTCTTCTAGCGTGATATTTGGATTAAATTCAAAATTAAAACCATCATGGCCTGGACCGATTTTCTTTTCTTTACGGGCCAGAGCATGTTCTTCTTTTGTTTTAGGATCAATAAATACTGGAAAATCTTTACCAACTTGGCGAAAACCAATGTTTATCATTTCTTCAGGAGTGGAGCCAACGACCACAAAGTCCTTATCTTTGGCCTTTTCACCTCTTAGAATATCTCTGACGGCACCGCCTACTAAGTAAGACTTAATAGTTCCCCCTTTTTTTATAGAGTATCATCTTAAAGAAGGCCTTGGGAGGGTTTTTTTTGTATAATGTCTTAATATGGATAATAAAATTATTCTACTTTTTGATGGTATCTGCAATCTTTGTAATCGTTGGGTGCAATTTATTCTAAGACGAAACAAATCAAGAAGTATTATTTTTGCCAGTCTACAATCTTCTAGTGGTCAAAAATTACTCAAAGATCATCATTTGCCCCAGCAGGACTTTGACTCCCTCATTGTATTTTTTCAGGGAAAAGTTTACAAGAAATCTCAGGCAGTTTTTATTCTAGTTAAGCAATTAGATTTTCCCTGGTCTTTATTGGGTGTCTTTAAAATTATTCCTAAAATTTTAAGTGATAAGGTTTATGATTTGATTGCCCAGTCACGTTACAAGATATTTGGAAAAAAAGATGAGTGTATGGTTCCTGATGAAAGTCTGAAAGATAGATTTTTGCTATAAATAAATTATTGCTTTCTTTTTCGCTTATGCCTGACTCTTTCTCATGGGTACTGTTTAGAATTTCCTAATTCTTCCGAAAATAATTATATGAGTCTTCTTTTATACGAGCATGTGGCAGAAAATGGGCAAATTATCGATCCTTATTCATGGAGAATTAGACTGGCCCTCGCCCATATGAATATAGAAGTTAAAACTATCCCCATTTCACTTTTTAAGTTTAGAGAATTTTTTATAAAAGAAAATTTAACAAAACTTCCCATGGTGGTAGATGGAGATAGAAAAATTGCAACTTCCTGGGAAGTTGCAAACTATCTTGAACGAAATTTCCCAGAGGCCCCAACTCTCTTTGGTGGCGAGGTGGGGGCCCACTTGGCGAAATTTGTTCATTCATGGGTCGAAAAAAATCTTTTAAAACATTTATATGCTCTTATTGGTGATCGGATTTATGAACTCTTAGCTATTAATGATCGTCCTCTTTTTGAAGCCTTTCTAAGGAATGAATTTAATTTAAGACAAGATCTTCTAGGTTATCAAAAAGAGGAAAAACTACTTAAATTTAGGAAATCTCTAGACCCATTCAGGCTCGTCATGCTTGATCGTCCTTTTTTAAGTGGAGAATTGCCTGCTTATGGCGATTTTATTTTCTATGGGCCATTAAAATGGGCCGAGGAAATTTATCAAGGGCCATTAATTGAATCTGATGATCTCGTATATCTTTGGAAATCGAGGATGGATGAGCTTTTTTCTCATCTTGGGCCTGACAAAAAGGATATTTCTGCTTGATAATGCCGCCCTATGAAAAAAATAACAATCATCTCTTTGTCCCTGGTCGTACTTTTTTTACTTCTTCCTGGTATAGTTGATCGACTTAAAAATCCACTGGTACATGAATCTTTGCCTGAGTTAACTGCCGCAGGTTTAAAATTCCATAAAACACTTTTTGTGGCCGATCTTCATAATGATTTTCTTTTATGGAATAGGAATCTTTTAAAAAGTTATTCTTATGGACATACAGACCTTCCTCGTATGCGAAAGGGAAATGCTTCTCTTCAGGTGTTTAGTTCAGTGACGAAAACGCCTAGAGGGCTTAATTATCATTCCAATTCAGATAAATCAGATATGATCACTCTTCTTAGTATTATTCAAAGAAATCCTGTCGATACTTGGAATTCGCTTTTAGAGAGATCTCTTTATCATTCTTTGAAGCTTCACCGTTATGAAAAAGAATCACAGGGTGAGCTGCTTATTATAAAATCTAAAAAAGATTTAAAACAATTTCTCTTTAAGAAAAGAAAAGAAAAAAAGATAATTGGAGCACTTCTTTCTATTGAAGGGGCGCATGCTCTGGAAGGAAAACCGGAGAATGTAGATAAACTTTATCAGGCAGGATTTAGGATGTTTGGCCTGGCGCATTTTTTTGATAATGAAGTCGGTGGATCGGCCCATGGAGAAAATAAGGGAGGTCTTACTAAATTTGGAGAGGATCTCATTAAAGAGATGAATAAGAGACACATTATCATCGATCTGGCCCATTCTTCAGATCGTGTTATTGATGAAACGCTGACTTTATCACAAGCGCCAGTGGTAGTTTCCCATACCGGGGTAAAGGGGACCTGCAAAGGTCAAAGAAACTTAAGTGATCAGCAAATCAAAAGCATTACGAAGAAAGGTGGTCTTATTGGCATTGGCCTTTGGGGCGATGCTATTTGTGGAGAGTCCGTGGTTGATGTTGTGAAGGCAATTAAATATGTTATGAACTTGGTTGGAGTGGAACATGTTGCTTTAGGGTCTGATTTTGATGGTTCGGTTAAAACGGCAATTGATGTGACAGGATTACCCTATATTACTCAAGAGTTATTAAACCAAGGAATCTCAAAAGAAGATATTAAGAAAATTATGGGGGGGAATATTTTAAATTTCCTGTTAGCTAATTTGCCCGCCTCGTAGATGATCTGCCAAATCTTTGATAGATCTCATTTTTCCTAAGGTAGTCAAAATAACTGCAGGCCCTGTCAGGAAATGGGCCTTTTACTTTTTCATTGAAATCTATAAAAATCTCTTTTGGCGAGTAAATTGCACTTAGTCTTCTTCCCGCGCAGTATTTCTTAATTTTTTTCATTTTGTTAATTTGGGGCAGAGAGAGAGAGACAGCACATAATCTGTTTAAGGTGATTTCAGTGGATGTTTCTCCAGGGTAGCGAACACTATCTTTTAGTAAATCCTTAAACATCCGCTCTAACTTCCACTTAAAAACATTTCCTAGGGATTCTAGATTTATAAGAGAAGACCTCATGGCACCAGCAATATCATATCTTTTCGTCTCTAAGTTAAAACTAGTAAAGCGTTCGAGGTTTGTGATTTCATCCCCGATGGTTAGGAACAAGAGTTCTTCAAAAGTTTCAGGAAGACCTTCATTTTTAAGTCGATATTTGATTTCAATATTTACGATCTGTCTAAGCCTCTCCCCTAAATAATTATCTTTCATATCAGGTGCGATTAATTTTTGAATTTGATCTAATTTGATGGCCGCTTTCTTTTTAATTCTTAAAAATGGTTCATCCATTTGATCGATTGGATGGGATAAAATCGAAAGTGTCTTCTCAATTTTATCGAGGGTTTGATTAATGGTATAACCTGTATGGGCGGGAATATTATTCACTAATCTAATTGAAGTATCACTGAGGTAGATTTTTATCTTTTTAAGCAGCTCAATAGGGGAGGGCCGATCAAATCGAGAGGGCTTTTCCCCTTCAAGTAAAATGAGTTCTGGATCAGTCTCTTTTACAATAGAAAATCTGAAATCTACATATGTTTTTCCTTCTTCAAGGATCGTGCTTATTTTAGCTTTGATATGGCTCAAGCTGGGAGTGGGGAGTTTTAACTCATTGAAGATATAGTTTTTACAGGACTTAAATGGGGGGATATTGGGATTTCGATCACCCTCTGGAGAGAAAATGAAAAAGAGAGGGCCACAACGTGGGTTTTTTATAAAAGAATTTCCGTAGGGGGATTTTCTAAGTTCATCATCTTTTGGTTTTATTTTTTTAACTAAGGATCCAATCAATTGTAAAATAATATCTTCATGATTCTCTGGAGCAGAGTTAAATATTTCAGTTTCACTCTCTCGAATTAAAGCATTTATTTCCTCTACATCTTTTTGATAAACTGACCTAAGCTCAATAACTTCTTTTTTTAAGTTAGCAGTGGCGATACTTCCTGAAGGTGTTCCAGATATAACTCTGGACATCCAGTTATTGAAGTGAAAGATATTTTCCATGATGGAAAGGCCTTCCCATTTTTGAGAAAATATAGTGATGTCATTATCCACTGCGAGGGTGATTCTCTCTCCCGTTTCCTTGGCCGAGCAATAGGTACTAGAAACAGTTTCAAGAGCACACATGTAGGCATTAGTTAACGTTGTGGTCTTTAATTTCTTTAGGGTTCTGGCAAAGATATTTCCTTTTACCATATCTATTAAAAAATTAAGAATAGTTCCTACTCCCATAAGGCCGGCACCTGCAGCGGAGCCCCATACATTTTGAGATCCTGCCGCTTGAAGAACTTGTCCACCAAGTTCAAAAAACACACCAGGGTATTTATTCATGCACTTGGTATTTGATCTTATTGATGAGTTAAATGCATTAAGCATGTAATTGGTACGGTCCATTCGATCAATTCTATTGGCCCAAAGTCTTTCGTTAGAGTTTTGTCCAAAATAGAGTGAGTCCACTTTAAGTTGGGCCAACTCAATGGCCAGTTCCGCTCTGGCAACAGGATTAGTTTCGATTGCTATCATATCGCCAAGCTCTGTAATCTTGCTGCTTATGGTATCAATATTTTCAAAGCCCGGAGGGCTTTTTAGGCTTACTAATGAAGCATTTAATGCTTCAACGCTATTTGCCCAATCCTTGCACTCATCATCATTTCGAATTGCTTCAATCAAATTTCGAATGGAGTAAGCTTGCGATGTCGCCTCAATAGTTAAAGGCCCAATACTTTTACATCCACTTCTAAAAGCGCCAAAGAGTGCCTGTGCTAAATCAACTTCAGCAAAGGCAATATTGGGAATTAAAAGCATTACAATAAAAAGTTTATACATTGACCCTCCGCAACCAAGAGGAATCACATTAACAAAAGAAAATTGTAATTGCTACAAGCGGGAGTTTAGGAATTTTTTAGACTTCTTGTGGTGCAATTGATTTTAAAAAGGTGTTTTTCTAATTAATTCTTTGTCATAATCGCTTTTAGGGGAATCAGGTTTTGATTCTCCTTTGTTATCTTTTGGGTCATACTCACTAGGTCTAATTAAAACGGCGTTCATTATACTTTTAACGCCTTCGGGTGTATGGGGTCTTTTTAAATGACAATGTCCTAATTCATGCATTATTAGAAGGTCCTTTGCTTCTTGGCTTGCATCGTTCCAATAATTTTCATCAATAAGTATTTTGTTATTGTTCCTGCAACATACTCCAATGAATCCATTTATAGGCTCTGGATATTTACTAAAATCATCAAACGCAACGCTATAATTGCTCACTAAGGTATTTCCTAGACTGTAGATATTACTGTTTTTCAGTGGGGATGGAAGCTTAAGTTCACCATATATTCTTGCATAAACTCCTGTTGCATTAAACAAATCGGCCTTCATTTTAGTTTTCTCTTTTGTATCCGAATTTAAATATCCGCTTGATTTTTGAATATTCGTACAATCCATAAAGCCATCCTTTAATTCCCTACCACAGGCAGAAATAAGAATGGCGATAATTAAAAAGCTTAACCTCATAGAGAGCTAATTCGGTATAAAAATTTTTTTTTAAAGTAATTAAATAGATTATGTTTTTTTTATGGGTTATTTTATAAGGAATATAAGCTTTAAGGAGAAGAGATGAAAAAAGATAAATTATTGATGATCGCTGCAATAACAGGGCTC
>QNFX01000031.1 GCA_003650125.1 Campylobacterota bacterium | reverse complement strand
ACCTCTTTATTGGCCACAATCTTTTTAGGTAGATTGATTGAATCAAGTCCCCAGCCAGAATAACTGCCAGCAAAGGCCTGAAAAGATAGTAATAAAAGTGTTGTTATAAGTAGTGTTTTCATAAAATATATAGATGCAAGGCCCTTGCCAAAAGGCATCCATATATTTCAAGTAGTTACTGAGGATAAGCTGTCTAAAGAATAGACAATTGTTATATTTTAGGCACTTCTAGAGAACTTTTGCTGTTCTCTCTCTTTTTCCTCTGCGTGAGTGATACACAATGTGGCCCAAGGTTGTTTCTCTAGCCTTTTAATTTTTATCTTTTCATCACATTCTTCACACAATCCATAGGTTCCATTTTCGATCTTTGCCAAAGCGTTTTCGACCGCCCTTAATTTCTCAAATTCACGATTGCGGATTTCAAAAGAGACTTCTTGGTTCACAACCACAGAGGCCAGGTCTCCCTCATCGGCCAGATCATCAGAGGTCACTGTTAGATCCTCTTTGGATTTTAAAATGCCACTGTTTAGGATTTCGGACCTGAGGTTTAAAAGTAGTTCTCGTTGCTTTTTAGGGTCTATTTTTTTCATTGGAAACTCCAGTTTAAGACTATATTTTATTCCAATTTTGAGAGCGGGTTCAATTGGGCAAAAATCTCTTAAGTTGACTCAAATGGCCTATTTTTCCTCCTAAGATTGTGTTATTTCAAGATATCTAATTTTTAGGAGCTTACAAATGAGTGACAAGGCAATTCCCGTAGGACATATTCCCTCGGGTTTATTTATCGTCTGCACTATAGACGATGCAGGTAATAAGGATGGATTTCTCGCGAGTTGGGTTCAACAGGTATCTTTTGATCCTCTACTTGTCACCATGGCCCTCAAAGAGGGAAGAGTCTGTCATGAACATATCGTTTCAGGAAAACCTTTTAGTATAAATATTGTTGGGGATGATCAGGCCAGTTATTTAAAGCATTTTTGGAAAGGATATTCTCCAGGAAAAGATCCTTTTGATCAAATCCCTCATGATGTTTCAGATCTTGGAACAATCAAAATCAAAGAGGCCAGATCAGTAATTGAGTGCAAAATGGTTTCAAAAAGTAAACCAGGAGATCATGAATTAATTGTGGCCGAAGTACTTGGTGGATGTGATCTAAATGAGAACGTGAAATCTAAAACATACATTAGAAAAAGTGGTTTGGATTACTGAGTCTTCTTTTTTAAATTACGCCAGCTTCTCCCTCGTCTGTTGGCCCGGGTTTTTTGCCACTTTTTAACGGCCTTTCGATGGTCCTTATAAGTTCTAGAAAAAATGTGGGTGCCATCGTTCTTACTGACAAAATAAAGAAACTTATGATTTGTCGGTTGTATAACCGCCTTAAGAGACTCTTTACCAGGGTTACTAATGGGCCCTTTGGGAAGTCCATTTATTCGATACGTATTATAAGGAGTTTTTGTTTGTAAGTGTTTCTTTCTAAGGTTTCCGTTATAGGTCTCATAAATACCGTATATGGTAGTAGGGTCAGATTGTAGACGCATGGGTTTTTTTAGACGATTGTGAAATACTCCCGCAATGGTTGGTCTTTCATGAGCGGCACCGGTTTCTTTTTCTACAATAGATGCCAGAATCACAACTTCATGATCAGATAATAAGGAGGGAGTCCCCACAATTTCTTTATAATTTTTACGGAACTCTTTTACCATTGCCCGTATTACTTGTTTGGCAGATGACTTAGGGGAAAAATTATAAGTATTGGGGAAGAGATAACCTTCAACTCTTGCAGCAGGTATGCCTAACTCCTGCATAAATTTGGGGTTACGTGTCCATTTAATAAATTCTTTATAAGGTGTAACACCACGGGACTCAAGTAGCTTTCCTATTTCAAAAATATTTTTGCCCTCAGGAATAGTTACACGAATGGTTATTCCGGGGTCTTTTAAAAGGATATCAATTACTTTCAACATATTAGCACGGGGAGGTATTTTAAAACTTCCTGTGCGAAAACTGGTTAAATATCCTCTCAATTTACAATAGTGGTGAAAGACTTTGGGATTAGAGATGATGTTACTATTTTTTAGTCGCCCGTTAATCTTAGAAAAATTCTCGCCGGGACTAATGGAAAAGACTATTTCAGGCCCGCTATAAGTCCAAACACTTAAATCATAATAGATCTTACCTCCCGCTAAAGAGAGCGCAAGCAAGGGGGCCATTACAAAAAATAAAAAAAGCTTTTTGCCCATATTCATAAATCCTTAAATTGAATTAAAGGATATCCCAGAGTTTGGCCATTTTGCTAGGGACTATTTTTTTCCGATAAAGTCTTCAAGTATGATCGCTGCCGATAAGGCATCGATTTCTTTAGGGTTAATCTTAAAATTGTATCGAGGATCTTTTTTCATTCGATCTTCTGCTTCAAAAGTCGTTAGGGTTTCATCTTGGTAGATGACCTCAAAACTAGGGAAATTGGATTTTAAAAAGTCTCCAAATGCCAACATATTCTTGGTCATATTAGTGACTGTTCCATCTAGGAGGTGAGGGATTCCCAAAATAATAACTTCCACAGACTCCTCATCTATAAGTGCTTTCAATTCACCTAAGACTTGAGAGAGGTTCTTATTGATGATTCTTCCAGCAGGAAGTGGAAAGGGGTCTCGACCAGGGCAGAATAGGGCCAATCCAATGACCTTTTTTCCATAATCGATCGCTAAAAGGTTCTTTTTATTGTATTTAGTAAAATTATCCAAAGTTCCGTGCTCCGCGACATAAAATTAAATTGAGCTTGACATTAACCCCTTATTTATTATTATGTTCTATAAATTATCAGTATCATTACTCAATTAAATCTATAAAACATTTTATCCACCAATTGTAAGGATTTTAGGGTTTAACCAATCATACTTCATAAAAAATTCCACACAGGAGAAGAATCTAAATGCACCTCAACGATCTAAGAGCAACACCAATCCTCGAACTTAACCAAATGGCCATTGAAATGGGGCTTGAAAACCCGGCCTCCCTGAGAAAGCACGAGCTAATCTTTTCTCTTTTAAAAACTCACGCTAAAAATAAAGAAAGCATTTATGGTGGTGGAGTTCTTGAAATTCTTCCGGATGGATTTGGTTTTCTAAGATCTCCTGAATATAACTATCTTCCTGGTGCTGATGATATTTATGTAAGCCCTAGCCAAATCAGAAAGTTTGGTCTGAGAAAAGGTGATACGACAGAGGGCCAAATCAGACCTCCAAAAGATGGTGAGAGATATTTTGCTCTTTTAAAAGTAAATACGATCAATCATAAATCTCCTAGTGAGCATAAAAAAGTTGTTCTCTTTGAAAACTTAACTCCGCTTTACCCACAGAAAAAAATTAAATTAGAATTTGATCCTAAAAAACTTTCTACCAGAATTATTGATTTATTTGTGCCACAAGGTTTTGGCCAACGGTGTTTGATTGTTGCTCCTCCTAAGGCCGGTAAAACAGTTCTTCTGCAAGAAATGGCAAATGCGATTACTACTAACCATCCAGAATCAAAATTAATTGTTCTTCTTATCGATGAGAGACCTGAAGAAGTTACTGATATGAAAAGGTCTGTTGATGCAGAAGTTGTTTCTTCAACTTTTGATGAACCAGCAAACCGTCACGTTCAGGTTGCGGAAATGGTAATGATGAAAGCGAAAAGACTAACTGAGGCAGGTGAAGATGTTATTATTCTTCTCGACTCTATTACTCGTCTGGCGCGTGCTTATAACACTGTGGTTCCACCATCAGGGAAAATTCTATCTGGTGGGGTTGATTCAAACGCCCTTCACAGACCTAAGAGATTCTTTGGTGCCGCCAGAAATATTGAAAATGGTGGTTCTCTAACTATTATTGCAACATCTCTTATCGATACCGGTTCAAGAATGGATGAGGTTATCTTTGAAGAATTTAAAGGAACTGGTAACTCAGAGATCCAACTAGATAGAAAACTTCTAGAAAAAAGAATCTTCCCGTGTCTCGATATTAATAAATCTTCGACCAGAAAAGAAGAATTTCTTCTTGATAGTGATGATCTACAAAGAATGTATCTGCTTCGAAAAGTACTTCATCCAATGAATACAATTGATTCTATGGAGTTCATGCTAAGTAGAATTACTAAATCAAAAACTAATAGTGATTTTTTAGAATCCATGAACGGATAGTACATGTTTGATAAACTGGAAGGAGTTGTAAAACGTCATGAGAAGCTAAACGAAAAGTTGGCCGATCCTTCAATTTATGACAATCAAAAGGAATTTAAAGCAGTTTCCAGTGAAAAAGCATCCATCAATGAAATTGTTGAGAATTATATAAAGTATAAAAGAGTGAAGAGCGATTTTGAGGATGCAAAAGACATTCTTAAAAATGAAAAAGATGAAGAACTTCGCTCTATGGCCAAAGAAGAGGTTTCAGAACTCGAAATTGAGATTGTAGAACTTGAGGCAAAACTAAAAATCCTTCTACTGCCTAAAGACCCGCTCGATGATAAAAATGTTATGATAGAAATCCGCGCCGGTGCTGGTGGTAACGAAGCCTCTATTTTTGTTGGCGATGTCTATAGGATGTATCAAAATTATAATGGTAAAATGGGTTTTAAATCTGAGATGGTCAGTATCAGTGAAGGTGATGAGGGGATAAAAGAAGTCATTTTCAGTGTAAGTGGAGATAAAGTTTATTCCATTTACAAGTATGAATCCGGTGTCCACAGAGTTCAAAGAGTTCCAAAAACCGAATCACAGGGTAGAGTTCATACCTCCACCATCACCGTTGCTGTTATGCCAGAAGTTGATGATGTTGAATTTGAACTAGATATGAATGATGTTAGAATTGATATCTATAGGTCAGGTGGAGCTGGGGGGCAATCAGTTAACACTACCGATTCTGCGGTGAGAGTTACTCACCTTCCCACTAATACAGTTGTTGCCAATCAAGATCAGAAATCTCAACTTAAAAATAAAGAAAAAGCACTTAAAATTCTTCGAAATAGAATTTATGACAAAATGGTTCAAGAGGCCAAGGCCAAAGAAACGGAAGAGCGAAGAGGTCTTGTTGGAACAGGGGACCGATCAGAGAGAATTAGAACTTATAATTTTCCACAGGGAAGGCTAACCGACCACCGTATAGGCCTTACTCTATATTCCTTAGATAAAATCATCGAGGGGGATCTAGCTCCCGTTACCGAGGCCCTAGTGGCCTATAATCAGGCCGAACTTCTAAAGGGCGTGGAAGAATAACTTATCCATGGCAGTAATTGACCAATCAATCACAGACTTTTTTAATGAGAAAAAGCAAGAGCTTGAAGCTTGGTATCCAGGTATAAAACTTTCGCGTTTAAAATTGGAGCTTTTAGAATTTGCCAACGAGGATAATCTAGAAATAATTTTTCAAAAACTTCAAGCGGGTGTACCGCTGCAATATATAACAGGAAAAGCGGCCTTTTATCACCATGAATTTGAGGTTACATCAGATACTTTAATCCCTAGGTCCGAGACAGAAACCCTGGTTGAATTAACTCTCGTGGAATTAAAAAAAATAGAGAAGCTCCCAGAGGTTCTAGATATTGGTACGGGAACTGGGGCCATAATAATCTCTCTTTTAGGAGAGGCCCCGCTTAATGGGATGGCCACTGATATAAGTGAAAAGGCCCTAGAAGTTGCCAAAAGGAACTATTTAAACTTAAAACCTTCACTTAAAGACGGGAGTATAGAATTTCGTAACACAGACCGCCTTGAAGGTATTGATAAAAAGTTTCATTTAATAGTTAGCAATCCTCCCTATATTAAAAAAGAGGGAGATAAAGATTTAGTGCATCATCAAGTGAAAAAATATGAGCCTTCGCAGGCCCTATTTTTAAATGATGAGGATTACAAAAATTGGTTTGAAGTTCTATTTAAAGATTCTCTAGCTCACTTGCTTGAAAATGGAGTCTTTTTAATGGAAGGACATGAGAACCATTTAGATGATTTAAAAGAACTTTCTGAAAAAATAGGTTTTGAGAGAGTAGAAATTTTAAAAGATTTATCAAATAGGAAAAGGTATTTAAAGGCCTATGGACAAACTAGTAATTGAAGGCCCCACAAAACTTGCAGGCCAAATTAATGTTTCTCGCGCTAAAAATGCTTATCTTCCCATTTTAGCGGGAGTTCTATTAAATCCCCACCCAGTACATCTAAAAAATCTTCCAGATCTTCGGGATATAAATACTATTATAAAACTTCTGGGAAATCTGGGAGTTAAGATTACTAAAAGTGGTAACATCACGACTTTTGATGCTAGCAATATTACTTCTTATGATGCTCTCTATGATTTAGTTAAAACCATGAGGGCCTCCATTTTAGTTTTAGGTCCACTACTAGCGAGGTTTAAATCTGCTAGAGTTTCTCTTCCCGGAGGATGTGCCATTGGAACAAGACCTATTGATATTCATCTAGAGAATTTTAAAAAACTTGGAGCTCTCATAAATCTTGAAGGTGGTTATGTTGAGGCCCATACTGATGGATTAAAAGGCGCCAATTTAAAACTTAGCTTTCCTTCAGTCGGGGCAACTGAGAATCTAATGATGGGAGCTGTATTGGCCGAGGGAGTAACGGTTATTGAAAATGTTGCTCTTGAGCCAGAGATTGATGATCTTGCTTATTTTCTAAAAAAGATGGGTGCTAAAATTGAGGGCATTGGAACTTCCACGCTTACCATTACCGGGGTTAAAGAACTTAAAGAATGTGAATATGAGGCCATCGGAGATAGAATTGAGGGACTCACCTATATAATGGCGGGGCTTATAACTGGCTCAAATATTACAGTTGCTGGACTCAACCCTAAGCATATTGATCAGACACTGACTCTTTTAAAAGATATGGGGGCAGAGTTTGAATTAGGCGAAGATAAGGTCACGATTAAATCAAATAAATTAAAAGCAATTGACGTGGAAACATCTCCTTTTCCCGGCTTCCCCACAGATGCTCAAGCACAGCTGATGGCGCTAACTACTCAAGTGGAAGGAAAGTCTAAAATTTCTGAGAAAATTTTTGAAAATCGCTTTATGCATGTTCCGGAATTACAGAGATTAGGAGCAAGGATAACCTTAAAAGGAAATGAGGCATTAGTAGAGGGGCCGAGTAAATTAAAAGGTGCTCCGATTATGTGTACCGACCTTCGTGCGTCTGCGGCCTTAGTGCTTGCGGCCCTAGCATCTCATGGGAAAACAGAAATACACCGTGTTTATCACTTAGACCGCGGCTATGAAAAATTAGAAGATAAGTTAAATGCCCTGGGGGCAAACATTCAAAGGGTGAAATAAGTGGAAGACTGTTTATTTTGTAAAATTTTAAAAGGTGAGATCCCGGCAGACAAAGTATACGAAAATGAAAATGTCATAGGATTTAACGATATAGCTCCTCAGGCCCCTACACATATTTTATTTATTCATAAAAATCATACATCAAACTTTAATGATATAACTAACAATGATCCCGAGGGGTTAGTTCAGGTATGTGAGGCAATAGCTGAGCATACAGAGAAATCAGGCCTTAAAGATGCTGGTTATCGGGTAGTTAGCAATATTGGTGAAACTTCAGGGCAGTCGGTTTTTCATACTCATTTTCATATTCTCTCCGCTCCCAGACTCGGGCGCTTTGGTTCTTAAATATTTTTAATTTAAAAACCTCGAATTAATTAAGAAAGGTTTAAAATCCACCGAAAAATCTACTTATGTATCCATAAGTGAGATTTAGTGAGAATTATTAAGTATTTTAAACAAATTTTCTTTTCCGGTTTTATCAATACCGTCTGTCTATCTATGATCCTAAATTCCCCTGGAATGGCGATCTTTTTTTCCACTAATTCCTATGCCCAAGAAGATCAATATGCAGAAGAAAAAGAAAAATGTGAGGAAGACACTTCTAAGGCCTGGAGCTCTTTTAAAAATCGCTGTATGACCAAAGAAGATGTTTATCAAGATCGTGCCGCTTTTAGAGAATGTGAAAAGATTAAGGGCGCTGAAACTGTTGATGGCGTTGAGGTATCAGAAGAGGCAAGAAAAAGAGAATGTTTTGATAATAATGCCGCTTATATGGTTGGAGATTTAACCTCAACAAATAGCTCTCTTAAGGGTATGCAAACAGCATCTGAGGCCATCGGTTATATTCAAATGATGATTGAATTGATCGCTAAAGATGGTGCCAAAGCAGATTGTAATTCATCAAAAGTTATGGCGGCCTCCGGTATCATAGGCCTTGGAGTTGATATCTACCTCACCTTTTTTGTGGAAGATGAACTTCATAAACTGCAAGATAAATATGCTAAAGAGGCCACTAAAGTGAGCCAAATAGATAAAGGTGCGTATGAGGCGCAAATTGAGGCCTTTAATTATCTGCAAAAAGAACAAGAAACTCTAATCTCCATTGATGAGAAAAAAATAATCGCTTATGGAATTATGACCGGGCTTAATGGTCTGGCGATGCTTTTGGCCATCTATGAAATGACTCCTTTTGGAGCGGCCGGTGCCTGTAAGGCAATTGCCGGAGGCGGAGAAGATATAGATATCCCGGATAAACCAAAAGATGCAGATGCGGATGTAGATACGCCTGATGCTCCCGATGAAATTTCAGATGCTCCGGACACACCAAAAGGTGATGGCCCTGATGCACCTCCTGAGAAACCAAAAAGTGATAAGTTCAAAGAATCAGCAACGGATGTAAAAGATAAAAAGAAAGTATTAGATAAATGGGGAGGAGGGGATGTTCCAGATAAAAAACCTTCCAAATTTAAAGATGTAGCAACTGATGTAAAAATTAAAAAGAAGACTATCGATGCATTTACTCCTTCTGGGCCTTCAAAACCTAAGGCGCCAGATTTTGATGCACCAACTAAACCAAAGGATCCGGGTAACCCACCTAATTCACCGGGAGACCCTCCAACACCTCCGACTAAACCAAGTAATTTATCTAATCCATCAGGTGATGTACCTCCTCCGCCAAAAAGGCCTGGAGATCCACCAACGCCACCGGATTCAATACGTAAAAGACCAACAAATCCAGGAGATCCAGGAGATTTTCCACCTACAAAACCAGGTGATACACCTCCTAAAAACCCAGGAGACAAAGGGTCCACAAATCCAGGAAATCCCCCTAAAGGGCCTGGTAAAAAACCTCAAGGTCCAGGAGATCCCCCAAGGCCACCAGATAAACCGGCGTCTTTAAACACGACTCCATCAGGAGTAGATACTCCACCTCCTAAAAAAACAGCAGGAGACCCTCCAGAGATGCCCGAACGTCCTAGAGACTATCCTACATACCCAGGAGATCCAGGGACTTCACCTCCGAGACCAAGTAAAAAGGCACCGGCCGATCCAGGAACTCCCCCAAAAGATCCAGGACCGCCTAAAAGAAATCCAGGAGATGCACCTGCAAATCCTGGAGACACTCCTCCTAAGAAGGCAAGTGGAGGTGTAACTGATCCGGGAGACCCCCCTAAAAAACCAAAGGGGCCAACACCTCCAGAAAAACCGCCAGGACTCTCAGATTCGGCCAGGGATGGGGATTGGGTTAAGGCCAATATCGATGCAGTTGGGAAAAAGAAAAAAGATGTTTCGAAAATGTCTGATACTGAAATCGACAACATGGATGTAACCAGAAAACAAAAACAAGATATGAAAGATCTTCGAGCTAAAAAGAAAAAGGATCTTCAGAATATAAAAACTCAAAAGAAAAAATATGGCCCAGACGCTGATGTAGGAAACTTAGAAAGGGATATCGTAAAATACGACAAACAATCATTTGATATGCAAAATAAATCGCAATTAAATGAAGTTGGAAAACAGCGAAAATTAAAGACTCAGTATGATAGTGATATGGCCGTCTATAACCGCAAGAAGGCAAACTATGATTCAAAAAGTAAAAGTTATGATATTGAATTAGAAAGTTATAATTCAAATAAAAAGAATTATGATGATTTTAAAAAACAAAACGCTGACTACGCTGATTATAAAAAACAAAAATCGGATTTTGATAATTATGAGAGTAATAAAACAGACTATGATTCTTACGCTCAGAAAAAAACAGATTATGATTCCTATCAACAGAAAAAAACAGATTTTGACTCCTATCAGAGTCAAAAATCAGATTTTGATTCCTATCAAAAAAAGAAAAGCGATCTAGATAGCTGGGAATCAGGTAAAAATAAACATGATAGTGATGTAGATCAATATAATAAAGACTATGAAACGTATAACAATGATTTCACTGCCTATAATAAAAAACAACAGAAATATGATGCAGACTTTGATAACTGGAAAAAGAACCAAGAAGTAAAAAACATCAAAGATACTGAATATAAACAGACGGTAGAAAAATATGATTCCGACATGGATTTATATAACAAGGATATGACTCAATTTAAAAAAGATAAGAAAAAATATGAGTTAGATAGGGGGAACTACAATCGACAAAAGCAGCAATTTGATGCTGACATGGAGGGTTACAATAAGAAAAAAAGTGACTTTGATAATTATAATAAACAAAAAAGTGACTTTGATGATTATTCAAAACAAAAATCAGATTTTGATGACTATTCCACTAAGAAAAAATCATCTGATGATTACGATGCAGACATGGAACAGTGGACTAAAGAGAAAAAGAAATATGAACTGGCCAATACCAATTATAAGCAAAAACAAAAACAATATGATGCTGATATGGATCAGTACAATAAGGACTACGATACGTGGCAAAGCAATGAGAAAGTATCAAAATCTCAAGATGCCGACTTCCAGGCCTCCGAGAAAAAATACGATTCTGAACTAGAGCAATATAATACTGACAAGGATGCTTGGACCAAACAAAAAAAGAAATACGAGTTAGATCGGACTAATTATAAAAGGAAGCGAGATCAGTTTGATTCGGACATGGAGGACTATAATCAAAAGCAACTAGAAAACGATTATAAAAAAGATAAATATGAAAAAGACGCAGCAGAATGGGAAGAGAACCAAAAGAAAGCAAAAGACGATGCTGATGCGGATGCAGATAAAGTAAAAGACGATGCTGATAAAACAAAAGATGATGCTGATGCTGATGAAACAAAAGATGATGCTGATGCTGATGAAACAAAAGATGATGCTGATGAAACAAAAGATGATGCTGATGAAACAAAAGATGATGCTGATGCGGATAAGGAGAAAGATCGTTGGTCTTGGGATAAATATTGGGAAGGAGATGAACCATTTTTTAAAGATGTTGATGGTGGAAGTTCAGAAGGATGGAAAGAGGGGGCGCGGAGAGTATGGGAAGGTGTTAGACGCATCTTTTTACCGGGCGCTAGAGTGGGAACGAGGATTTCTAATACGGTAAAAACTTACACCAAAGATGGTGAGAAGGTAGATCACTGTGATCCTGAAAAAGAAGAAGGTTGTCGAGTTATAGAAGAAGAAAAAAGATATGAAAGAGATGGTGAGAGCGTAGATTTTTGTGATCCTCAAACAGAGGAAAAGTGCCGAGTGATTCTTATTCCTAAAAACGAAGGTGCTTTTATTAATAGAAAAAAGAAATTAGATTTCTCTGATCCAACAAAACTAATGGAGACCTTTTTTAATCATGACTTTGAAAAGTCAGGACTAACTAATATTGAAGATGCCCTAATGCTTGATAAAGAGTGGAAGGGAGTCATTAAGGGTAATGTTAAATCTCCGAGCTTAAAAGAATATTCTGATATGCAAAAATCTGGTATGTTTGGGAAAAACCCTGAAATGGCCAATCTCTTATATAATGTTTTGGTAATATCAAGAAGCTTTTCTAAAAAACTATACAATGCTGCTTTTCCAGTTGCTAACGCTCAATCTTCAACTACTCCCGATGCAGTAGATACTGAACCAAAAAATAGCTGGGAAGAAGAAACTGATGATGAAGAAGATGCAGAAAATAAAAAGAAAAGAGAGCAAGATAAAGGTAAACAAGCGGGAATAATGCTTGGTTCTGCAGCAGGTGGTATGCTCCTCGGAATTGGTTTTGAAAAGGCCCTAGATAAAATGGGCCCTATTGTTCAAAAGGTTCGAACCTTTTTTGGAACTTCTCCAGGTATTGCAATTCTCTCAGGTATGGGGACCTTGATAAATGGTCTTACCTTAGGCTTTGTAGTGAAGGAGAAAAAGGCCTTTCAGGAAAATCTTGAAAAAATTGATGAAATTAAGCAAAAATTTGAAAGTGATATGGCCGAGTTTTGTCCTAAAAAAGATGATCGGGAAAATCAAGCAAAACCAAATTGTTATTGTTACTCCTTTGGAGGAAAAAGAAATCCCCTACGAGGTAATAGTCAGATCTGCCAGAGTTATTGGGCAAGATTTGATGCAGGCTTTTATGTTGGTGCCGGAAAATATGAATATCAAGGTGAAAAAAATATAAAAGGTTGTGTCGATATGAATGGTAATTACGATTGGAAGTGTAATTGCCGTAGTTATAAAAATCGAGATACTGGAGAAAACTCTTGTTTTAAAACAAAAACCAGCTTTGATGGACTTGGTAATCTTGGCAGTTCTACATCTACAGGAGTGCTAACAGGTTATGGGAATTCTGTGGCCCAAGATCCTGCTACTCTTCACAACTTAAATGGAGACTCCATTTCAAGGTCTGCGGTTAAGCTTAAAAATGCAGGTAATAAGGCCTTAAAAGGTTTCAATTTACAACGGGCCAAAGAAGGTAAAAAACCACTTTCTATCGGGCCTAGTGAATTAAGTAAGTTTGCAGATAAGGTAATGGCCATGCCAGGTTCAAGAAGTGCCATGAGTGCCCTCGCTGAGGCAAAACAACTTCCTGCTAGACCGCCAATGAAAGCGGCAGATGATATCGGACTTAAAGGAACTCAGAAAAAACTAGACCTTGATAAGGTTAAATACGAATCTACTAAAAAGAAAACTGACAAGAAAGTAAAAGAAGAGAAAAAGGTTCCGGCCTGGGATTTTGAAATGAGTGAAGAAGAGAAGGCGCAAGGCAAGCTTGAATTTATGGATAAAAAATATGATTATAAAAAAGGTGTAAAAAGAAAAGAAGTTGTCGACAAAAAAAGTGTCAGCATCTTTAAAGTTATATCTAACCGCTATATCAATACAGGGCTTAAGCTTTTATTTGAAAAGTGATTAATTCAAGGCCTTAAAAATCCCCATTAGAAGTGATTTTTGAAGAGGAGTAATACCATAAACTTTGGCCATCCAAATAACTTTACAGTTAGCAATTTTACCAAGGCCTACAATCTCACCTTTTTCTAAATCAATGTGAGGAAAGCAGTGGTCTTTGACTTGAAATTTTCCATAGCGTTCTAATATGGATTTATCGACTTCTTCTAAATCAGAAAATTCTGGGGTTCTACTACCAAAGGCCTTCTTTTTAACAATTTTAAGCTTCTTATTATCATCTAAGTCGCTAAAAATGATGGTGAGTTCTCTAGAACCTAGAGTACTTCTTAATAAGGACCAGAAGCTCTCTATAAAAGAGGTCCAATTCTTATGAATTAACTCTCTAAGCTCTGTTATTTCAGGATGAAAGTTTTCAACTAATTTTAAATTATTTCTTAGGGACCAAGATTCCACCAATTTTTTGGTTCTCTCCCATGCCTCATCTTGTCCTAGATTTTGAAACTCTTCTAAAGTGAGACTATCCTTGCCGATAGGGTATATCTCATTTTCAAGCTTCAAAGAGGTCAGTATATCTTCTGAGGATACTTCCGAGGATATGTAAGCAGCAGCTAGGTCAGGATTTTCCAGATTTTCCAAGTCTAGTATAACCTCTTCCACGGTACCCTCATCAAGTGAAAATTTCCTCAAATAACCTTTTTCATTAGAATGGAAATATCCCATTGAAAAATCGTTCATAATTACCCTCTAGTTTTAATCAGTTTTATAGCAAAAATTGTCCTTTTTGGCATCAATTAAATTTTAACTGATATTATAAAATTATGGGAAAAATAATTATCCTCTTATTCATAATCAGTACCCAGGCCTTCTGTCAGGATGAACTCTATTTCAGAGAATTATTCTCAGGAGATTTAACCCGTAAAAAAGATAAAATTAAAAAGGATTATAAGTGGAGGGCCAATACTCCTTTTTATCAAATTGATCTAGGCTCAAATAAATGGCCGGAAAGCATCGTTGTTGAGAAAAAAGATGGTGAAGACTGGTTATATATTCACAATGATCAGAAAAAAAGAATTTTTAGCTTTCAATTTGACGTTAATGGAAAAGAATCTCAAGTTTATAAAATTACCAAACAAAAGTTGTCTCTTAAATCAGATATCTTGATAATTTATTATTATGAAGGAAATACTTCTTATTTAAAATTTAATGGAACTGTAAGGTTATATTTTTTAACGATTGATAATCGCAAACTTGATTCAATCTCTATTCATAAAGGTCCTGTAATTTGGGAAGAACGAAAAAATCTAGACCAAAAATATTTTCAAAAAGGTCACTTGGTTGAATTAATCGATTTTAATAAAGATCTTATCAAAGAGATTCGGATTAGGGGAAAGATCACAAAAAATATATATTTTTATAAAGGTAGGGGAAAGTGGATTAGTATCTAGCTGGCCTTTTTTATTTTATCTTCTTTTTCTTTTCGATAATCCTCTAAGATCAAAATAAAGTCCTTATCTTTTTGTAATCGCTTCATCTCTTTCTTTTTAGCGATGCCTAAACTAACCATTAGGATAGTGGGGGTAACAATTAATAGAGATAAAAGCATTATCAACCCATTAAAATCGGACCTTGGAAGAACAACGGTATTTTCAGTTGAAGTCCCACTAAAATTAAAGCCTCTAGCATCCTTAGGGGAGATCTCAGAAATCTCATCAATAGAGAGGCCAAAGATAGGCTCAATGGCGGGTTCACGGCCAAAAAGGGAGCTACTAAAGAGGATAAATAAAATTAATATCTTCATAATATTTTTTTGGAAAAATCCATTTCTACATTTAGCTTAGTTCAATTATAGGGATTTTGGGAAAGGAAATGGCACACCCGAGTGGTGTGCTTTAACCATTAAATCAAACCCAAAGATTTCAGCGAGTTGCAAGGATTTCAACAGCTTACCCTTTTTCCAATTTCATTTAACTTAATCCTATTTCATCCTATTTAATGTGCTCGTGCGTGCAAAATGCGTGCAAACTCAATTGTCCGATTGGAAACGTCTTGAAACTAGGTGTCGTGGTTTTGAAATTCCGTATGATGGGTGTCAAAATTTCTTTAAGCTGAATGCTTTCTAGAACATCGGAGTTGTATTGTGAGACTGATTATATTGATCTCATTTCTATTTTCGCTAACTTCCTCTGGAAGTAGTATTGATGATCCTTTTTATAAATACTGCATCTCAGGAAACCACAGTGAAGATGAAGTTCATACTTTGACCGTTTTAAAAGAGGAGCTTAAGGCAACTAACTGCAAGGAACTTACAGAGAAAACCAAAGATATATTTCATCTAAGTTTATTTCAAAAGGGGATTGTAGATATTAAGGCCATAGGATTGATTAAGTCTCTTACCGGCCTAAGTCTTTTTGCAAACCAAGTTGTTGATATAGGCCCCCTAGGTAACTTAAAAGATATTAATTATCTTGAATTGGGAGATAATCAGATTAAGGATTTGAGTCCTCTAAATGAGCTGACTAAACTGGAATATTTAGAATTGTCCTGGAATTGGGGGGTGAACCTTGGGCCGATAAAAAATTTAAAAACTTTAATAGGTTTAAGAATCGGTGGACTTGGATTAAAAACTCTTGAATTTCTAAAAGGTTTAAATAAGTTAAGCGATCTTGGTCTTTTTGGTAATCCCATTGAAAACTACGAGGGACTACGGAATTTAAAGAACCTAAAATATATTGACCTTCAAGGAATTGAAATAGGAGATATATCACCATTAAAAGATTTGGAGCATCTAGAAAATATATCTATCTCAAGTGAAGATATTTCAGATTTATCCTTTTTAGCAGATGTTAAGCAGTTAAAGAGACTCTTTCTTTATACAGGTAAAGCGACTGACTTAAGTCCACTTCAGTTTCTAACTAATTTAGAAAGTCTAGACTTGGGGGGAGTTAATTTTTTTGATTTAAATCCTTTGGTAAAACTAACAAATTTAAAGGACCTTGATGTAGGTAGCGAAAAACTTTTAGATATTTCTCCTATAGGAGCACTGAGAAATTTAGAAAGTCTTAGTGTTAGCAGCAAGGTTTTAGAAGATATATCACCCCTCGTCACTTTAAAAAATTTGAATAAGCTTTATCTAAATACTATGGCGGTAAAAGATTTTAAACCGATTAATCAACTATCTCACCTTAAAAAATTAACTCTCTATAAAATGAAAGTACCAGATTTATGGATACTAGATAAATTAGTGGATCTAGAGAGTTTGGAAATAACTCATAACGAGCTAGTCGATTTAACCCCCCTGGCCAAATTTAAGAATCTGGATATGCTCTTTTTAAATGATAATAAGATTAAAGAAATCTCTCCTCTAAAAGACCTCCCGAAGCTCCGTTTAGTTGGCCTTTGGAATAATGAGATTGAAGATATCTCGCCTGTAATGGAAATGAAGGGATTAGATGGAATTCACGTTGGAAATAATCAAATAAAAGATTTAAGTCCAATAAGATATCATAAAAAGCTTGAACGCTTTGAGGCAAACGATAATCCCATACCAAAGGATAGTGAATATTGTCCGGTAGGAGCTGGAGTTAACCCTGCAGTCGGGAAGTTTTGTGAGGGGTACTTGGGGATAGGGTTAGGGACAGAAAATAAAAGATGAAAATCCTACCTATATAGATGAAGGACCTGAATAAGGTCATAATAAAAGGAATTACTCAATAAAAAGGTCAACTGATGAACCGATCTAGATTTATTTTCCTAATGCTCTTAATAGTCATTCCGCTTTCAATTTTACCGGCCAAGGAAATTTGTTGGACCTATGATCAAGATAAGGCCGAAGTATTTCCCATAGGTCCTAGCGAAGCGGCCCAGATTTTAAAAGATGATGAATACATTTTGTCTTATAGAGATGTTGAATATCCCATCCGGCAGTTTAATAAGTCTTGGAAGGAAGAAGGACGGATCTATAAGTTTTTTGAAAGTGAGAAAGGAGAAGTTCTCCATATGATTTCATGGGATATCAAGAACCCCCAATTTCGCTCTGAGAGCTGGATTAATAAAAAAGGAATAGGCATTAGCAGGGATTTCGATGAAACCGGAAGTCTGCGAGATATCCATATAAAGGATAAATCAGGATTTCATAAATCTCTTTTTCTCACTAAAGAAGGAACTATTGAAAGAAAATATATTACCGATCCCCAAGGCGGGAAAACCTTCTCTATTGAATATGGTAACGATGATATTCCTTATCAAAAAGAAACTGGTGGGGATGTAGAGGTACCATGCTATGAGTAAACAAATCCTGGCCATGTAAAGGTTCCTCTCCCCAGTTTGTTATATCTATGGTTATCGCCTTCTTTAATACAAATCCTATTCCCTATATTCTCACTTGCGTTAAGTTCTCTTCTATGATAACTTCTCATTGATGAGAACTATCGTCGTAATTAACGAAAACATTCAAAATCAACTTGATAAGGATATTAAAAGTTCTCTATTTGATGAAGAAGTCAGATATTTGGTAGCTTTTTGGAAAATGGAAATTGAGGAGATCGGATTTGATGATTACCTTATCTCTGATTTGGCCCAGTCCCTTGATGATCACAGACTTTCAAAAGATAGGCAGGGTGAAAGGTCCATTACCTTAAACCCTAAAGGTGGCAGATTAATTTATAAATATTATAAAGGGAAAATTATGGTGAAAGTTATTAAGATTTCACCTGATCACAATTACAGTTAAGGAGGTACCCCCCATGGGATCAATAGATAAAACCAAATTAAGCTCAGGAAAAATTCTAAAGGCCATGCGCTCCAGGTTTGGATTCACCCAGAAGGAAGTATCAAGCGTTATTGGAATTTCTATTTCCAATCTATCATCACTTGAAAATGATAAAAGAAATCTAGGGCTTGAACTCGCCGCAAAATTTTCCATCCTCTACGGACTTCGCCTAGAAGCACTTATTTTCCCTAATGGCATAGAAAAGATGAAGGGCTACAAGGGTATTCTAAAAAAGGTTGAAAAGCTCAAGGCCGCTTAGCAGTCCGTTAATGATGTAGAAAAATTCATGAGTTCAGACAAAATAAAGAGGCTGCAGCTTATAAAAAAAATTGGTCATACGAGTAAATGCGTGCAGGTTTAATTTTTATGCAGCATTTTGACGGATTTGATTTAAATCCCATTTGGCCTGCATGGTAAGCCAGAACTCTGCGCTGATACCGAAAACTTCTTCAAGTTCCAGGGCGAACATGGGAGAAATTCTTCTTTTATTAGTACAAATTTCTGAAATTTTTCTAGTGGTACAGCCTACCTCGTCGGCAAGCCACTTTTGGGTAAGATTTCGCTCGTGAAGAATCATTACCTTTAAAAATTCACCTGCTGATTTTCTACTATTTATTCTAATCATGGTAATCTCCAATTTCGACGTCAATAAAATCGCCCCTATGGTATTTAAAAATAATACACCAAGGCTTCTGAATGGTTATTGACCAGTAATCCTTCATGCTCCCTTTTAATTTGTGTATTTTTAAACTAGGAGGTTCACAGATCTTTTTCAAATCTTTAAAATCGTTAACATCACTTAGGGCCATTAATATGAATATGGCGCGATCATTTAATTTTTTAGGGAACTTTTTTGAAGTTCCTTTCCCTGCTATATCCTTGGTAATTTTGCCGACAATGTTTTTGATCATCTTGTTACCATATTACCACTATGTGGTAATAATCGCAAGGTATATTGAAATCTTTTGCAAGCAAGTAAGGTTTATAAAAATAAAGCCCTGTATGGAGCCTATACATCACGTTAACGGGGCGTTAGGAGAAGAATACATAATAAGCCCTTAGGTAAAGCTAAGAAATGTCAAAAAACGAAGATGATTGCCGAATTTTGAAAAAAATACACTTTTGATAGCCATGATAGAGGGGTTTCAATAAAACCTTCAATATAAAAAAAATTTTTATTATATCTCTCTTTTCCATCCTTTTATCTAATCTCTGGGCCAGCTCGAATACTCCTAAAGTTGAAGCGGATTTATCCCTAACTCATGACAGATCTTGGATCGTGGCAATTTCTCCTTGGTATCCTGCCATTAGTGTCTTTTTTTCCAAAGATTTTTTTGCAAATGATCCAGGCGTTGGCTTTTCTACGACCTCAAGGATTGATTATAGTAACGATCTGGATTATTGGATTGATGATATATTCTATGATTTTAAAGGCTTAACTGTAGAACAATTGGGAAACTTTGATCTAAGGATCGGTTGGTTTCACTTCCAGCCACAATTTGGATTGGGGTTCACCTTTGGGCCCATAGGCAGTGAGTCTGGAGCAGACATTTGGAAAGGATATTGGAATATAGTTTTGGGGGCTAATGTCATTATTTACGATCGAGCTGTTTTATCGTTTCAGATGAGAGCGATGATGATTAATGATTCCCGAATTAGGGGAGATGGCGGCTTGTATCTTGGTTATAAATTTTAACTGAATAAAAGCATGCCGACAGTCTCCCCCCCTCTATCTATCTTAAAATACCTTGTTATAAGTTTTATAGAATTCCATTGATTTTAGGCTTACGCGACTTGTTAGTGACTGTTTTTCCGGTCTATTTAAATATATTGACATTGAGCGCTATATGACTTAAATAAGCTAATATTCTTTGATAAGATGACTTAATGGAGGCACTTTTATGGAATACCTATTATCAAAATTTAGCGCATTTTTACTATTAACCTTCCTCTATGTTACCCCTTCTATTGCCTGTGATGTCACCAAGATTCATGAAGATGTAAAGGCCGGATTTAAAGAGCTATCTCAGGAAATGGAAATATCTGATTTTGAAATTTCAAATGGAGCGATGGATTTAAATTCAGGAGAAATTAGATACTATGAAATTGCCGGAAGTTATAAAGAGAGAGTACCAGGCGGCGGTTGGCAAAAATCTATTTTTGTATTTAGATTTGACCCGGAAACTTGTGAAGAAACTGATGCTAAATTGTTTTTAGTAGAAAAAACAGAGCTTTAATAAATTTATAGAAACCTTCTCTGAGATAGGTCTTAAATAAGAGATTTGCTATTTTAGCAATTTTCGTGAGAATCCAAGTCAACTGACTTAAATTTACAAAGGGTTTTGCATAAAGCCCATGCTGCGCCAGGTCTGTTGCATTTTTTCCCTTTCCAGCATTCTCTATACTTTATTGGTGTTCCTGGGTTTGGCCCGCCACTACCTGGAGCACCTATTTCTACGCGACAGGTCCACATTCGCTTTCTGAAGGTTTTTCTGATCTACTTGATTAATCCCTTATCATCGGTCACCTTCACATCTTCAAGTGGAATTCCATGAATTTTACCTAAACTTTCTCCCGTCTTTTTGTGAATGGCATCTACGGCTTCTCCTTCTTTTGTAACAACGACCCAATCATCTACATTGTAGACTTTTGAATATGTTACAAACTGAAAAAAACAAAAGGTGAAAATAACTAACAACTTACCTAAACTTTTCATCACTACTCCTTTATATAGATGTCCATTTTTCGATAAAAAATGCTTCCCTTTACGTGAATGATGTTAATCGTATTTTCCCTTTAGAGGAGCCAGTCTCAGCGTGAAAAGGGCGGTCATCTATATTTTCTATTTGAGGCACCTCCTAATTTTACCACAATATATAACTGCGGGAGTAGAAAAAGAATTTACTTGGCTCTTTCTAAATAAATTAAATTGATAACTAAAGATTAACACAAGGTTGAATCGAGAAATTAAACAAAGGTTATTTAAAAAATTTAGTTAAGGTTGAATTTATTTCGTTGTTTCATGAGAATAAAATTTTTTTCCTCCTTCGTTTACCATCTTTGTTAACGGCAAGATCCCCAACAAGGTGGTCACGAATCGTCCCTTTCTTTAAAATCCGGATGTCAAAACTATGTATAATCCTGCCACACCCAACAGTTTGTAGCTGCCTGAAGTTAAAGAGGATTGTCCTCTTGGAAAAAGCCTCAAGTAGAGGTAATGAGATTTCTCTTCTGGTGCTTTTTGTCTGTGGTATCAGTAATCTAAAAATCCCCTTCCTCCATAAAAAAATCAGACCAATAAGCGTTAAGATTTATTCTTCCCGTTTTATATATCGGCCTTCCTGAATTTTTCTGGGCCAGAAGTCGTAATAAAAGACACGAACTTGAATTATGTTCATCATGAATGACCCGTGGTGGGCAAAATAATTTAATTTCAGGTTCTTAGAGTTGCTAACATTTGTATTTGCTACCCATGGGACGCAAAGATAAAAAAATCTTTTCTTTTGATCACTCCTTTGTAAAAACTCTTCAACCAAGAATTTTTAAGGAGGTTCTTATTTTAAAATCTATGATCCGTTTAAATTTTGTAAGTGCTTTTGTATTTCATCTGTACCCTTTTAGTTGTGTCGCCTCGCTCCATTATTATTCATGAGTAATAGAATAGGAGTTTTGTGGCCTCTAGAGGCACTTTTAGTATTCATGAATAGTAGTTTTAGGGGAGTGAGCAGTTTCTGCTTGAGCGGACTTATAAAATCAATTAACAATTTATCTCCTGAAAAAGGGAGTTACTAAAAAGTGGAGGCGTATGAGTACTATTGATCCTTTCAAATCTATTAACTCTGAGCATTTAAGGATGATTGCCCCTTTGGCCAAATGGAAAGTTCTCTCCTTGAAGGACTTAAAAAATGAGTGTGGCCATCTCTATCACTATAGTGGATTTCAAAGATTAATGAGAACTCTTGAAAGAAAGGGAGTTCTTAAGGGGTACAGAGACCCCTGGAATAGGAAGAAATATTATTATCTAAGTGAGATTGGAAATAAATTATTCTATTCAAAGAATCAATCTAGTGGATACTCGGATGAATTTATATCTCATGATTCAAGAGTATCTGATATTTCAAGGGAAATGCTAGATTGGGGAATAATTTCAAAAGTAGAGATTGAGTCAAAAGGTTCATTTGTCCCCGATGCAGAGTTTTTTGGAGGAAAGAAATCCCAATCCTATGTTATGGCCTTTGAACTTGAAATTTCCAGGAAATCCAAAGAGAGGATTAGGAATAAATTAAGACATTATGGCAAGAATAGCATCTTTGATTATATTCTTTATATATTTGCAACCGAAGGCCTAAGGGATTTATTTAAGGAAATCTTAGAAGAAATCTTTCCTCGCCAATATGGTGAAAGATTTCTTCTTTTTTACCTGCCAACTCTCTTTTCTAAAAAAATGATGCTTAAAAAAGCGGAAGGTTATTTTAAAAATAAAAAAATGTTTTTGGAAAATATTGTCTAAAACTGAAGGTGTTTTGGAAGTCTTTTAAGGGGTGGAATTATCCGCTTAGAAAATTTAGTGGGGTGTAAGTTCTTATAATATAAAATAAATCCCGCGCTCCGAAACTGACTCCCCCTCTCTCACATACGTTCTGAGGAGGAGTCAGTTTCGGAGCGCGGGTATCGGAAATAAGAAGGGGGGTGAGAGGTAATTTTAAAAGTTTGTAATGGTTTAATTTAGAAGAGGAGAGAGAGTGGAAAAAGAAGGTAGGGAAATTGATAAGAGGGTTAAAGGTCAGGAAATTAAGGAAGGTAATAGTAAAAAAAGAGAAAGGATAGGTAACATAATATTTAGGGAGGAGGAAATTCTATTTTAGGCAGGGGCGTAACTCGAGTTGTTAAAAGTTATCAACCCTTGGTCAAGATAGGAGATTTCTTGTATGGTAGATTCTACTAGAGAAACTTTGGAAGGGGAGAAATCCTTTTCCTCATCGCTCTTTAAAATTTTAATATGGCGAATAGATGATGTTGCCAAATTTTTACAAGTGTCTAAAGGACATCTTTATAATTTGGTATCGAGAGGAGAATTACCCCACAGGAAAAAGGGAGGGTTGTTGTTTTTCTTGCCTACTGAAATCCAGACATGGGTTGAGGAAGGAGAAGTATGAAAAAACAACGATACAAAACACTTAAAAGTTATCCTGGTATTAGGAAAGAACTAAAGACCGGACGCTACTATGTAACGAAATCTATCAAAGGAAAGAGGATTTCCAAAACCTTTGATAACTTTCAAAAAGCTAGGCACTGGAAGAATGCTCATAACCCTTTAGTTAAAACGGCCGAAGAAATAGAGGCCTTCCCACCTAAAGAATTAAATGGGAAGGATAAAGGCTTCTTAGTAAAAGATGTATGGGATAAATACGAAATTTATCATCTTGTAGGTTTATCTTTTGGTACACGGGAAGTCGTCCAAGGAAAGGCCAAGTTTTTGTGCGATATGATGAAGTTTAGGATGGTCGAACTAGACCCGGACTTTTTTGATCACTACGTTAACCAACAATTGGAGCTTGCAAAAGTAAAGGGATCTAGGAGGTACAATTTCGATGAAGAGCTAAAAAGAACTAAAGCTTTTCTTAATTGGTATCGAGAAAATTACGATTACAGCTTTGTGAACCCCATTTTAAAAAGACATTTTGTTGCAGGAACTTTAAGAGCAAAAATAGAGAAGAATAAGAAGTTGAACAAAGATCAAGTAAACCTGTTCTTTGGTGCATTGCCTGTTTTTTGGCAGGATTTTGCAAGAGTTCAATTTTATATGGGTGCGAGGGTTTCTGAAACTGCCGGATTAACCTGGGAGTTTGTGGACTTGGTTGAAAGTGTAGTTGAGATTCGAAAAGTTGCTATCTGGTCTAGGAAGACAAAACAATTCCAGCATTTAAAAGATTTGCCTAAAAATGGAGAAGCTAGGTTTTGTCACATTAACGAAACGATGCTTGAGATTTTGAAGAACAGATTAAAGTGTAAGTTAGATGATGGTGATTTTGTTTTTCATGATAACGGGATGCCTTTAAAGTACCGGCAAATTCAATACCAATACAACAAGGCATTAAAAAAAGTTGGTTTATATCCAGAATTTCAATCTACACATATTTTGAGGCATTCAATGGCGACCATAACTAGAAAGGTTACTAAGAGTCTTGAGGCCACTCAAGCGGTCACAGGCCATAAAGATCAGAGGTTGGTTCAGCATTACGCTACTCTGCCAGAAGAGGCCCAAAAGCAGGCGGTTAATGATGTAGAAAAATTCATGAATTCAGGCAAAAGAAGAGGGCTTCAGCTTATAAAAAGCTAGGGTCGTGCGTGCAAATGCGTGCAAATCAAGACTTGAAAGTTCAAACGCTCGATTAATAGGGGAGTTTGAGAAAAAATGGCACACCCGAGTGGATTCGAACCACTGACCGTCCGCTTAGAAGGCGGATGCTCTATCCAGCTGAGCTACGGGTGCACAGAGTCAATTGGACCAAAATCCAATAAATTCAGAAAAAAAATTTAAGCTCTGAGACACTTGAAGTCAAGGCTTGATCTTTACCTAAAGGTAGATAAATATGGGGTTTCTATGAAAACCTTCAAAGATTACCCCGCTCTTAGGGATCACATCGCTACCCATGAGAAAACGCTCTATTTTTCCTCCCAGACCTCCACTGTTATCCCTTTTAATTTTTTAGAGGGAGAGATGGTTCTTGGCAACCTCAGTACAATTGCCGGAAAGATAAGATTATTAGCAGATGGAGTTTTGGAGATCTCGGGGGGAGTGACTTGGAAGGATGCTAGATCTTTTGCCAGATCTAAGGGGAGAGACCTCTTAATGTCACCCACAGAGGAATCAGCGGGAGTGCTGGCAGGAATTGCAACTTCATGTACTGGAGAGCGAAGCTTTGGATTTGGAACTCTAAGAGACCAGGTAGAGAGGATTACATATCTAGATTTTAATGGAGCGGAACAAATATTATCGAGGGACAAATTTTTAGAAGATAGTGAGTTGCTAAGAGAGTATCAACAGGATTTTCTTCCCTATCAGAAAATGAAAAACGGCCCGTTTCCGCGGCTTGAAAGAGAAACTGATCTGATGATTGGCATGGAAGGGCAGCTTGGAGTGGTAAAAGAAATTCATCTTGAGACAGTTCCCTATAAAAATTTAAATTATTTTTTAATTCCTCTTGGTAAATGGGAAGAGTCCTGTGAAATGCATTTGGATATTTTTAATAAGGTTCAAGCTTTTAGAGATCATATTTTAAGCTGTGAACTCATAGATGAAAACTCTCTTAGGTATTTAGGATCAGACCGCATTCCAAAAGGTAGAGATATAATTGTTATAGAAACCAGCTCTTTGGAAAAAGTTTATGAGGAGTTTCTGACTAATCTTGGCATGGATCTGGAAGATATTATCGAGCTGAGTGAAGGGGATTATCACCATCTGCGAATGGAAGTTCCCAGAAAAGTTCAGGAAGATAATTCTCGCAGAGCAGTTATAAAAAAGGGGACTGATGCCCAGGTGAGTCCTGAAAACTTTGGAAAGTTGCTGGGTATTTACAAGGAAATGGGTAAAAAGGGCATTCCCTACATATTATTTGGCCATTTCGGGGACGGGCATCTACATTTCAATTTTTTACCCGATAAGGAACAGGTAGATACTTGTGAGGACCTTTTGAAAGAGTTTTATAAAGAGATAAAGTTATTAAAAGGATCTCCCTTTGCCGAGCATGGGATAGGTCTTATCAAACAGAATTTTATCAGGCCCTTTTTAGGTGAAAATCAGTTCGAAATTTTTAAAGATTTAAAAAAGAGATATGATCCATATAATCAATTTTTTCCTCAGGGGTTTTTAAATTTATGAAAGCTCAAGTAGTAAGATCCCACCAAAGAGAATTCGACGTTAAAATTTTAAAAACGGGAGAGATTGTTCAGGCCAAGGCCCTGGGTAATCTTTTGAAAAAGGGTGAAACTGTCGTTGTTGGCGATGTTGTGACTTTAAAAGATGT
>QNFX01000030.1 GCA_003650125.1 Campylobacterota bacterium | reverse complement strand
CTTTTTTGGCCTCTCCATGGGAAGTTTTATAGCTGGAAAATTTAGCTACCGAATAAAAAAGCCTCTCTTAACCTATGGAATTTTAGAAGGACTTATTGGAGTCTACTCCTTGGCGGTGATTTACATCCTTTTTGATTTTCACAAAATCCTAGGTTATCTACCTCTTGAAGGTTCTTTTTCATGGTTTGGTGTCACCATGAAATTTTTTCTGGTTTTTATTTTTCTATCTATTCCAACCATCTTTATGGGCGCCTCACTACCGCTTTTAGTTAAAATATTTGTTAAAAATGATAAAAACTTAGGAAGAAAACTTGGTCTTTTATATGGATTAAATACCATGGGCGCAGTCTTTGGTGCCTTTCTCGCAGGATTTTATTTTATTCCCACCTTTGGCATCTTAAAATCCAACCACATGATGGCAATCCTTAATTTCACCATTTTAATCATTGCTTATTTACTACAAAAAAAACTAGCACCAATAGAAATACCTCCGAGGAGGGATAAGAAATCATTTTTCACCCTGCTGCCTAAAAACTCGTCTATGGCCAAAAAGTTTATTTTGATTTCTTGTGGAATAGTGGGCTTCACTTCCATTACCGCTGAAGTTGTATGGAATAAATATCTAGGTATTTTTCTCGGCTCCAATATCTTTGGCCTAGGATTAATTCTCTCACTATTTTTATTAGGAATTGCTCTAGGATCTTTAATCTTATCCATTTATGTAGAAAAAGTTAAAGATAAGATAAATCTCTTTATCACTCTTGCCATTTTAGGGGTAGGACTCACTCTTGCTGCCACTTATTTACTAAATGGCGCTCCCCTACTGGTTCACCTGGCCAGCTATTATCTAGGGGCCACAGTATCAGTTTTAACGATTAAATCCGTTATTACCGGGATCATCCTGTTTATCCCCACTAGTTTTTTTGGTGCCCTACTTCCCCTTGGCACCAGGATTCTTGTAGATGATCATTATGATACTCCCGAAATCGTAGGTACTGCCTATACTATAAACACCATCGGATCTATTTTAGGCTCCTGCTTATCCGGACTGGTTTTTATTCCAATTTTCGGATCTGCCTTTACCTTAAAGTTTGGCCTGGTTCTTTTAATCTTAATCGTTTTATTTATCACTGCGAGAAAATTTAAAAACCCTCTCCCCTTGTCCATCAGTTTATTAGCGCTTTTTGTAATCTTTTTTGCACCAGGAATCGATTTTAAAAATATTATCAAATCTGCCTATTATCAAAGGGCCTCCAGTGACTCTTCCTTAACTGAAGTGATGAAATATTTCTCAGACAAAGAAGGTGAAGAATTTAAACTGATCATTGAAGGAAAAAGCGGGATTATAAGTCTTAGTCAGGTTCCTTATGAAGGAGATGATTGGCAAGATTATATAAGACTTAAAACTAATGGCCTTAATGAAAGTTTTTACAATTTAGAAAGAATTGAAGAGCTCCCTAAATATGAGGGCCTTCTGGCCTTCTTACCTTATGCTCTAGCTGAAGATCCAAAATCGGCCTTTATTGTCGGCTACGGTGGCGGTTATAGTACAGATTTCTTAACTTCAACTGAACTTGACCTCGTTCATGTTGTGGAACTAGAAGAAGGAATCATGGAGGCCGCAGATTATGTCCATAAGGGAAAAAACCCTATATTAAAACGAAAGAACTTAAAATTAGAAATTGAAGATGCTCGTTTTGTTTTGGCCACAGGAAAGAATGGTCCCTATGACATTATCATTTCTCAGCCCTCTCACTCTTGGCTTACCGGCGTGGCCAATTTATTTACCCAGGAATATTTTGAGATTGTTAAAGGAAATCTAACCGAAAAGGGAGTATTCTCCCAATGGCTCAATCTCTACAATATGAATGAAGAAGTCTTAAAAAGTATCTTAAAAACTTTTTATACCGTTTTTCCACATGGGGGAATTTTCACCAATACAGGAGATGAAGAAGTCATTCTTATTGGGACTAAAAAAGATCTTAAATTCTCTCTGGAAAGACTGACAGTTCTCTCAGGGAATAAAAAAATAAGAAATCAAATGGCGCAAATTCCCTTTAAATCGCCCTATCATCTTCTCGCCCACTTCTCGATTGGACGTGATGATATTTTAAAGCTTACTCATAAAGCACCACTAAATACCGATGTGAATGCCTTTGCAGAAGTTAGGCAGTCAAAGCTCTTCTATCAAGGTTCAAAATCAAATCCAGAAGAATGGATTAATAATAACTTCAACTCTAAATTCCCAGAAATTGTAGAACTTAAAAAAGAGCAAAGACCGCTTTTTTATCGAAATATGCTTGAGGCAGTATTAGGAGATATTCCCAATTATAATAAATTTCATTTAATGCTAGCAAAATTTAAAAAGTTCTCTGGCGACAATCCCGCTTTTTATCATGATTTAGGTAAGTTTAATTTAAGGATTGAGAGATTTATCACAGCATCTAGGTATTTAGAAAAATCCTTAAAATATAAAAAGGATACCAACACCCTAAATTTGCTTTTAGAGACCTATTTAGAACTTAAAAAATATGATAAAGCTACCAACACCTATGCAACAAATATAAAATTTAAAAATGCTTACTCTGATTGTCTGGCCTTAGAGGCCTCGGCACAAAATAAAGACTGGAAAAAAAGCGCTAAGCTCGCGCTAACAATAACTAAAAAATATGACTCCTATTTCAATGATTGTGGCGACTATATCAACAAGGCCCTAGGTACTTATTACTATCAAGTTTCAGATTTTGAAGATGCTATCTCTTACTTTGAATCTTTTTTAGAAGTAGAAAAAAATGATATTGGGCCCATGGGAATGCTAATCTCCTCTTATATTGGAATAGGGAGAATCTCTGATTCTGCTGACTATATGAAGTCCTTCAGATCACTGCTACAAACTGAGGCCGATGCATTATATAATTCTGCCGAGTTTTTAAAGAATGTAGGACTAATTGAAGATGCAAAAAGTCTGGAAGAGCGGGCACATAGTTACTCACCTTTTTAGGCGAGTCCCTCATTTTTAATTTTCACCAGGTGAGATTCAATGGTCATTAAAGCGTAAGGGTGCAGTTTATTATCAAGTCCTTCATAAATTAGAGGTAGCATCTCCTCTTGAGTTTTTCCCTGTTTTAAAAGCTCAATAATTTGCTTTTCCCGCATCATACGATGTTTTAAGGTCTCTTCAAGTTTAAAAGTCCCACCAACTGCAATCCCATGGCTAGGAATAATATTTTTAGGTTTTAAATCAATTACCCTTTGCATAGTTTTAAAATACTTGGCCATATCTCCTTCAGGCCTGGCGATAACCACAGTGCCAAAAGTTTGCACAAGATCTCCAACTAAAAACCATTCCATAGAGTCAGGTGCGAGGGCCAACTGTCCCTCATCGTGACCTGGAACCTCATAGACTCTAATATCTCGACCTAAAGATTTAGTAAGGATATCTCCCTCTTTAAAAAAATTAATCTTAATACCATCAAAATAATTAGCTCCAAAACGATCAAGAATCATTTGATAAGTCTTTGCTCCCATACTCATAGGAACTGATCTGGCCTTAGCAATATTTGTTGAAAACTCATGATGATCTGGATGGTGATGAGTTAAAAATATATTATCAAATGAAAACGTTTTTAAAGTACTTAAAAACTTATCCAATTCCATTTCAGATGCAGGAGAGGGATCAATTAGATATTTTTCTTCATCTCCAATTAAAAAACAATTTGTTCTATTGGCCGGAGGAAAAGTATTAGAAAGAGGGAAAAACTGTTTTATTCCATAGATAGGTTCTATGTAAGGTACTTCTACTTCTAAATCTAGTTCAAGGCCTAAATGAAAAGGGCCAATATCTTTAATATCACTTGCTAATGCCTTAATAACCTTAACTGTAGGTGGGACGGCCATGGCATCGGCCTTCAAGTAGCGCTCTAACATCTCTTTAGCATCGATCCATTCGCATGAAGAAAACTCACCATCATTAAATTCAAAGTTAACCTTTTCACTAAGCTCTATTTTAAAGAAGTGGGTATCAAAACGGTACACATTAAACTTAGGAGTAACGGCATTGCCTATATGATGAAAAGATTTGATTAGACCTGATTCTAAACCTTTAAAAAGATCAAGACCAATTTCTTCTTCTAGTTCCCGGTTGAGGGCATGAATAATTCGTGGGTCAAAATCAGATAAGCTGGGGTGCTCTAAAGGAGAATCATCTTCGTCGTGATCGACCTTTCCTCCAGGGAATGCACTATAACCAGGGAATGCCTTTAAATAATTTTGTCTTTTGACTATAAAAAGCTCGTTTTCACTTACTATTACTGCCGTTACTGCTTGTCTCATTAAATGGCCCTTAAGGCTTTTTCATATCTTATAGCGCGATAACCTTTTATATTGTTTAGCTGCACAAGCCTTTTAAACCTCTCAGCATCTTTTAAAAGGTGAACAGAATTTAAAAGTTCATCCTTAATCTGTTTAGATATCTTCATTTCTTTTTCGTGTTCAGAGGACATAATCAATCTAAATATTCTTAAATGCCGAACAATTTTTAACATCCAGTCTTTAGGAGAAATATCAAATTCAAAATGTTTGCCAAAAATCATAATTCCAGGACGATTAATATGAGTTTTTTTATACCCTGTTCCCAATTCTTTATAGAGTTTATTATCCCTATATCTTTGCATGGGTGAGATCATCTGATGGGCCACAAAGGTTTCATCTTTAATAAAGAAGCATTTAGCAAGTGTTTGAAGTGCAACTTTTCGATCTTTTTCATCGTGATAATTTAAACTAATCATACCTGCATCTTGAATAAACTCTTCAAGCTTTACACCGCGATTATAGATAATTTGATCATGCAGGTATTGCATGTGGTGTTTTCTATCAATTTCAGGGAAGGACTTCTCAAGTCTTTTAAGGTTACGATTAAATAGCTCCACAAAATGTTTTTTATTATGCCAGGGCAAAAAAGAATCATTTATCGATTTAATCAAATACGCCTCAAGATCGTAGCGTTCTTCTGGAATATAGTGTTCAAAAAAGAGATCATCACCTTCAAGGCAGGCCTTTCTGCCCAAGTTAAAAGCAAGCCAGTTGTTATCTAATTCCTCTGGATAAATTATATTTTCAAAGGCCGATCTCATGTTATCTAAAGTGAAAGGAAGTTTTCCACTTTGATAGGCGATTCCAAGAATCATTCCTGAAGAATATACACTCTTTCCTACCAACTCTTTGCAGATTTGTTTAAGAGAAGAAAATTTCACGCGCTCACCAAGTTTCTCTTCCAACTTACTTTTAATTTGTCCTTTATTTAAAGGTTCGCCTTCCTCTCCATAATCAAGAAGAATAGAAAGGGGCATCTGAAAATCGGTATCTAAAATGGCCATTCCTTTTTTAGAGAGGAAATTTATCGCCTGAGAGCCATCGAGTAAGTCGGGAGATAGAATAAGATTAGCGGTTCCTAGAGGAGTTATGGAGCCATAGGACTTACCTTTTTGAAAGATTGCCATATGTCCGGTAACTCTCCCATTTCTTTGGGCCAATCCTTTTTGGTCTACAAATTTAAAATCAAGATCAGTCCTACCATCCATTTCCTTGGCCGCTTCGGCGAGCACTCTACTAATGGTAGTTACTCCAGAGCCCCCAACACCTGTTACCACCGCTCGCCAATCAGCACCTGATGCCAGTTGATCAAAGGTTAGCTCACAATCAGGTTCTGGAAGGTCATCTAGACCTTTAATTTTTATACCCGTTTTTTTATATTTAGAGGGATGAAAATTTTCCACTTCAACCAGTTCAAAGCTTGGACAGGCCTTAAGTTTAGTGCAATAGCTGTCGGCCACACAAATTTGCGGATCTATTTTTACTTTAGTCCCATAGGCGTCTTGAGTTTGAGATAGTCCCGGACATCCGGTCATTTCCACACATTCTCTACAATCTTCACAGACATCAGTATTTATCTGATAAAATCTCTGTGTTTTAACCGTTTCTTTTTTGGAAAAAAGTTTTCGTTCATGAGATTTTCTTCGACCATGGAAAGTTAATCCGCACTCTTTATTAGAGATAACTACCCGAGTTCCTGGTTTTTTAATAATCTCTAATAATTTATTACGATAAAAGTAGCGATCACTGGGATTAACTTCAATAACTTCATCTACTCCTAAGTTTTTAACAATTGGAAGCATATCTTGTCGGGGTCTTTTATATCCTTCGACACTAACACCTGAAATCGGAGTCATCTGATGGCCTGTCATGGCCGTATTATCATTATCTAAAATGATATAAGTAATATTGTGTCCGATCTGTACGGAGTTTGAAATATCGGTAATGCCAGAGTGAAAAAATGTTGAATCTCCCATTAAGACAACAGATGGGTTAGTAGTAAACATATCCATCCCGGCACCAAGAGCACCACCTTGTCCCATCGCCGAGAGATTGTGCATCTCTTTAAAGGGGGGAAGAAAACTAAGAGAGTAACAACCAACATCTCCATGGGAGATTAAATTGACATCTTCAGATGCCAGCAATTTTCTAATTTCTTTTAAAAGTGACAGAGTCTCTCGGTGAGGACAACCTGGACAAAAAGTGGGAAGACGTCTTGGAAATACCTCCTTCCATGTATCAAAATCAAAATGCAGGTCTTTAAAAGAACCCGCTTTTAAAAGGGATAGTGCTTCTACAATTTTATCCCGGATAATTTCATAGTTTAATCCCCCTGCGGCAGGAAAACCTTCCTTATCATCAAATTTCTTACCAAATACTTTGATTCTTAAATTATGCTTTTGAATTAACTTAATAAGTTCCGTCTCTAAAAAGCCCCTTTTCTCTTCCACTACAATTAGGGTTTCTAGCTTTTGTAAAAATGGGAGTAAAAGCTCGTCAACTAAGGGGTAACTACAAGCTGTTTTATATAAAGATAAGTGCTCGAGGTAATCTGCTTCTTCGAGAACTTGTTTAAGAGTTTCAAAGATGACACCACTTGAGATAAAGCCTATTTTTGAATCAGAAAAACCAAAAGTTTGATCTAATTTTAGATCTTTTAAAAGCTCTTTCACTTTAGGAAAACGTATTTTTATCATGGATTTATCCGCTTTATAAGAGTTCGGCGGAACCATGACATTTTTAGAGAGATCAAATGTAGCTGGGTCAATATTAGAAAGCTCTCCATTTACTTTTGCCTCTGCTTTAATTTCTACTCTTCCCCCGCCTTCGGCCATAAAAGTTGTTAAAAGTATTCCTTGATAAATAGTAGATCTTCTAGAGATATAAAGAGCTATCTCCATCCAATCTTTAAGTTCTTGTGGCGTAGATGGTTCCAGGAATGGAATATGTAAGTGTTTGTAGAGGTAGCGTGAATCTGCGGGTGTAGAAGTTGAGAGTGACCAAGGATCATCTCCAACGACAATTACAACTCCAGGGCCTACTATTTCGCCAGTTTTTGGATCTTCAATCTTAGGTCCTGGGTCGGCAAAATTTCCAACTGAGAGAGAATCAGCTGCTACATGCAGTCCCATGGATTTCATCGCTACGCAGACGTCTCTTCCTGCTTGTTTCGCTCCCGATGCCATTGCTCCTGCATTGGCCTCGGAGTTTCCGATGGCAACTCTAATTCCCTTTTTATGAAATTCATCTCGTCTGGCGTAGAGGATATTAAAATAATCTGCCAGGGGCGATCCTGGGTATCCTGTATATAAAGAGAAGCCTGCTTCTAGGCCTCCTTGAATAATCAGTTCATTGCCGGTCAGTATTTTAACGCTCATTGTAGTTCTCGGGGTAAATTTGCTTTGGACACTATCAAATTAAGTTATAGATGGCATTATGCTCAAGGGAAAATTAAATCGATATTCCTACTTAGCTCTTTAAAGAGATAAACTCTCCTAGCAGATCATTGACGTGCTCAGGAGTGATACCATTAAGCTCTGCGGCCTTTTGATAAAGCTCTTCCATGCCTTTGCTATCCCCTTGTAGGTGTTTTTCCAAAGCTGATTTGGAGGTAGTGTAATCTATGCCTAAAAGTTGTTTGGAGACGATATCTTTTTCTATAGCTGTGAGAGATCTCTTTTGATTAATCTTATCCATATGAGTGAGGATTTTCGCCACTTCTATGCTTCTTTCATCTGAAAGCCCATAGTTTAAAGATAGTTCAAGCGAGCGAGTTTCTAAGTCTTTTGCTTCAATTCTGGCCCCTAGTTTTTCAAGGTCTTTATACATATTAGCAATTTGCTCAAAGATATAGTGATCATAGATAAGTCCTTGATCATAATCGCTAAGTCCTGTGGTCCTGCTTTCATAGGGGTTCATAACGGAATATGAATCATCTATGTGGTCAAATCCTAAAAGGTGACCTACTTCATGTAATAAAATATCTTTAAATACGCCATCTTGTGAAAAATAGCCTCCATAATAATCTTCAAAATTTAAAACAATTGAGGCCTGGAGCATAGTGCTTCCAATTTTTAGGAATGAGGTTAATCCAAGAGACCCTCCTTCCATATCTTTATATTCATCTTTGCTTTCCCTAAAAAACAGATAACTATATTTAGAACTTGAGGGTGCCTTTAAAATATCTCCGGAATCAGAGAAACTTAAATTTTTATCTGTAGGCTTAAAATCGACTAGATCTTTTCCTCCAACGGAATTTTGATAATCATCCTCTACTTCATCAAAAATTGCTTTATACTCATAGTACTTATCTTGGGGAACAAGAATTGTTCTTGGCAGTTTTGAATTACTCCATCTGGGAAAGTCGTATCCACAGGAAACTAGAAGAAATAAAAATAGAAGTGGAAAAGCTCTCATTGGTAATGCGTCTCGCTAGTGTTTTAGGAGCACAATGTTACATATGTGACACAAAAGATCAACAGACAGATTGACAACGCGTCAAGTGTTTATGTCTTCAAAGGCCTAGAAGATAGGCAAAAACCAGTGGTGCAACGATTGTAGCATCACTTTCTATGATAAATTTAGGAGTCTCTATATCAAGCTTACCCCAGGTGATCTTCTCATTGGGAACAGCGCCGGAATAAGAGCCATAGCTGGTGGTCGAATCACTGATTTGGCAAAAATATCCCCAAAGCGGAGTTTTAATTTTTAAATCTTGCTCCAGCATAGGAACTACACAAATGGGAAAGTCTCCTGCTATTCCGCCACCAATTTGAAAAAAACCAATGGAATGATTTGGACTTACTTCCTGATACCAACTGGCCAGTCTCATCATCAGCTGGATTCCAGATTCAACAACCGATGTAGTACTTATTTCTTTTTTGATATTGGCAGCAGCAAACATATTTCCAAGTGTTGAGTCTTCCCACCCGGGAGTAAAGATCGGAATATTTTTATCTTTTGCGGCCAGCACCCATGAATCTTTGGGATCTATTTGAAATAATTTTTGAAATTCGGGAATATCCAACATTTGCCAAAGGTAGTGATGGGGAGGGTTTGTCTCACTATTTTCATCTGCCTTAGTCCATTCTGTTTTAATAAAATTTTCTACCCTTCGCATCGCCTCGGTTTCTGGAATACAAGTATCAGTGACTCGGTTCATGCCTTTTTCTAAAAGCTTCATTTCATCAAGGGGTGTTAGATCGCGGTAGTTTGGCACCCGCTCATAGTATTCATGGGCCACAAGATTAAAGATATCCTCTTCTAAGTTAGCTCCGGTACAAGTAATTGCATGAACCTTATCTTGGCGGATCATCTCAGCAAGAGTTTTTCCAAGCTCGGCGGTAGACATGGCACCTGCTAGCGTGATCATCATTTTATTGCCCATTTCTAAGTGTTTTTCGTAGGCAATGGCCGAATCCACTAAGGCGGCGGCATTAAAGTGTTTATAATTGTTGAGCATGAAACTTGAAATAGGTCCCATATTTGATCCTTAATTATTTTTTAAATATGTATAGCCCTCGAGGCATTTTTCATAAAAGTTAATGAGCTTAACACCTTCTCTTGAAGGTATCTTTTTTTCCGTTACTTTTTGATCCATTTCTTTTTTTAGCGAATAGGCCATTAAATCCGGATTATATTGCATGGCCGAGAGTACTTGGCGATTAGAGTTTCCCTTTACCACTGTTTCAATAAAAAAACCGTTAGCATCCTCATCATCGCTAAAAACATGAACTTCATTTACCCTGCCAAAAAGATTGTGCATATCTCCCATCACATCCTGATAGGCCCCAGTTAGAAAAAATCCGATATAATAAGGCTCATCCTTTTTAAGATCATGAAGTCGAAGAGTTCTACTGATCTCTCCGCCATTGATAAATTGGTCAATTTTGCCATCGGAATCACAAGTTATATCCACAATGCTACATTGTTCGGTGGGAAGTTCTAAAAGTCTTGAGATCGGAACAATGGGAATTAATTGTCCTATCGCCCAATGATCAGGCAGTGATTGAAAAACGGAAAAATTACAAAGATATTGAGAGGACAGTTTATCAGAGAAGTTTTCAAATTCTTCTGGAATAAAATCCATGGAACCAATTTTATTTTTAAGCCAATCACAAATTTTCCAGAAATTTGTTTCAATAACTGCTTTTTCCTCGATGGAGATAACTCCAAGCTTAAAAGCATTATCGCCATCTTTTTTGATAGCGAGAGCATCGTTAAAGCTCTCCTGGCGATCTTCCTCACTGATATCTCGCCACAACTCTTTTATATTTTTTACTAGAATATGTTCATCATTTAAATTTACCGCATTTTTATATTCATTTTCCCGGTAGTCTATTTTATCCACAACTTCAGTAATTAAGCAGCTATGAGGTGCCGTAATAAACCTTCCTGATTCCGTTACAATATTTGGATGTTCAACACCTTCTAGATCACAGAGTTGTTTTACTCCATAGACGATATCTGAGATATAATTTTCGAGATTATAGTTTCTCGAAGAGTCATGGGTAGATTGCGATCCATCATAATCCACGCCAAGTCCCCCACCGACATCAAGATATTCAATAGGGGCACCAAGTTTTTTAAGTTCAGTATAAATTCTTGTGCCCTCACTCACTACATCTTTAATCGTCTGAATATTAGTAATCTGTGAACCCACATGGAAGTGAATTAGATTTAAACAATCCAGATAATCATTTTTTCGAAGGTAGTGGAGCGCATTTAAGATCTCTGGAATGGTAAGGCCAAATTTCGCAGTGTCTCCTCCTGAGTTGGACCATTTTCCCGAGCCAACAACAGATAACCTAGCGCGAATTCCTATAAGAGGTCTCACATCCATTTCACGGGCCAGTTCAATTAGATTGAGCAGCTCACTGTATTGTTCAATAACCACAACTGTTTTTTTACCTAGCTTTCTTCCAAGTAGGGCCAGTTTTAAAAATTCTCTATCTTTATAACCATTGAGAACCGTAAGAGATTCCTTGTCATGATTAAGAGACAATACTGATAGAAGTTCAGCTTTTGAACCCGCCTCAAGACCAAAATGGTAAGGGGCCCCGGCATCGAGGATTTCTTCCACCACTTCTCGCATTTGATTTACTTTAATGGGATAAACGCCACGATAAATCCCCTTGTAACCGGCCTCATTTATTATTTTGTTAAAAGTTTCATTGAGAGTGATCACTTGGGATCTTAAAATATCATGAAATCTAACCACCACAGGAAGTTCAATATTGTGTTCGACAATTTCTTTAACCACTTGGTAAATATCTAGATCTTGGGTCGAGAGGTTCCCTTTTTGATTAACTTTAAAGTGACCTTGTCCCCATCTTTCAATATGATAAATATTTTCAATGTATTTATTTACATCTAAATCTTTCACACTAATGCCAATAAAATTTCTCTGGCAATTTTAGCAGCAAAAACATTACTGTTTCCAGTAGGATCAATTTCTGGGGATAACTCAGTTATATCAGCTCCCACAAAATTTTTATTTTTTAACACCTTAATTAATTTAATAAATGAATGAAAATCCTCTCCTCCCGCTTCAGGAGTCCCCGTACCTGGTAAGAAGCTGGGATCAAAGTAGTCTAAATCCAGGGTTAAATAAATAGGTCTATCGTCAGTAAAAAACAATAGATTTTCGATTAACTCTTCATGAGACCCCATTCTGGTTTTATTCTCTTCCATCCAGGAAAATTCTTCTTTCGTTCCTGATCTAATCCCATATTGAATAAGCTTATGATCTTCACCAAAATGATCTAACACCCTTCTTATAATAGAGGCATGAGAATAGTGAAATCCTTCATAGCCATCTCGAAGATCCGCGTGGGCATCTAAATGAAGAAGTACCAGATCTGGATAGGTCTCAAGATATTTTTTAATAGGAGCAAAAGAGATGGAGTGCTCTCCACCAAGTGTAATCATTTTAATATTGTCTTTTTTAAGGTCACGTTCTTTAAAAAATGAATCAAAGTGATCACAGGCATGGGCCCAGGATTTTTCAACATCTAGAAAAAGTCCCAGGTCTAAATTTCCCAGGTCATAAATATTTTTTAGATCGGCCGTATCTCGGTCTAGATATGGTGAATAAGTCTCAATATTACTTGAGGCCTCCCTTATGGAATCAGGACCAAACTTTGCTCCCTTACGATAACAAGCGGTGCCATCAAATTGAAAACCCACAAAATGAATAGAGTCATTAACCAATTGTTTTGCAGGAGTGGCCAGATCAAAAATATGCAAAACTCACTCCTTAATTACCCGTGAAGTCGGCCTTTCTTTTTTCTAGGAAGGCACGAACGCCTTCTTTTTTATCTTCAGTTCCAAATATCCATTTAAAGGCAGTTCGCTCTGCCTCAAGTCCCTGCTCTAAAGTAGAATCAGCACCAATTCTTATCACTTCTTTACATTTAGTAATGGACAGAGAAGATTTGCTCTTAATCATTTCAAAAGTATTCAGCGCTCCCTGGATCATTTCCTCTTTATTACCAAAGGCCTTTTGGGCCAGACCGATTTCAATTGCCTCATCCCACTTAACATTTCTTCCGGTATAGATAATTTCACGACTTAAGGCCTCACCTACATACTTCATCAGTCTCTGAGTTCCCCCAAAGCCAGGAATTAATCCTAAGTTTACTTCAGGCTGGCCAAAAACGGCCCTATGGGTGACATAGATAAAGTCACATCCCATCGCCATTTCACATCCGCCCCCAAGAGCAAAACCATTTACACAGGCAATGATGGGAACTGGGGCATGTTCAAAAAGAAGTGGTACTTCCTGGCCGAGTTTGGAAAATTCCTCACCTGCTTCAGGAGTCATGGAATCCATCGCCTTAATATCAGCACCTGCGATAAAGGCCTTTTCTCCCGAACCGGTAAGAATAATCCCTCTAATTTCACCAGGTAGATTATTCATTACATCTTTTAGCTCGCTTAATACAAGAATAGATAAAGCATTGAGTTTATCTGGTCTATTTATGGTGAGGTGAAGAATTTCATTTTTAACTTCAGTTAAAAGAGTCTCATAAGTTTTCATCTATTTTCCTTGAATGGTTCTAATAATACTGCTGAAATCTAAATTTCCGAATTTTTTGGAATGAATATTGTAAAGGTTTAAGGCCATGGCACCCATTGGGGTTGCCGAATTTGATTTAAGTGCCGCCTCTTGAGACAGTCCTAAATCTTTGGCCATTAACATATTTCCAAATCCTCCTGCAAAATCGTTAGAAGCAGGGACACCGTCCATTACTCCTGGTACCGGATTATATTTCTCCAAGGACCAGTTGTTCCCAGAGCTTTTTCCCATTATTTCTGAAAGTACTTTTGGATCTAATCCATTGGCCATGCCAAGGCTTAAGGCCTCGGAAGTTCCAATCATATGAATTGCTAAAAGCATGTTGTTGCAAATTTTGGCCACTTGTCCAGCGCCATTTCCTCCAGCATGAAAAATATTGGAGCCCATTTTTTCTAAGAGCGGTCTGGCCTGTTCAAGATTTCCATCTTCGCCACCCACGATAAAGGTTAGAGTTCCCGCATTTGCTCCAGCAGTCCCACCGGAAACGGGAGCATCGATCATAGGAAAGCCTTTTTTCTTTGCTTCATTGGCCACAAACTTTGAAGATTCCGGATCAATGGTCGAGCAATCAATAAGCAGAACTTTCTCTGGTGCATTTTCTAAAATTCCATTTTTTCCCAGGTAGAGTTCGCGAACAATTTTTCCTTGAGTAACCATCGTGATGACAATATCAACACCTTCAAGGGCATCCTTTACGGAATGAAATCCTTTGGCCCCATCCTTTATAATAGCTTCCACCGCCTCAGGATTAATATCATAGGCATTAATCTCATATCCGGCCTTTAATAAGTTTGAGGCCATGGGACCTCCCATATTTCCTACTCCAAAAAATGCTATTTTCATTTTCAATTCTCCTTAAAATGCTCACTTACAAGTTCATTGCTTACATCTGCAATACTTGCAGGTTTCCACTGGGGGTTATTATCCTTATCAATCAAGAGAGCGCGAACGCCTTCTCTAAAATCGTGATGAAGGGTAAATTGTTTGGCCATGTTAAGTTCCATTGCAAAAACTTTCTCTAACGATAGCTCTTTTCCTCTTTTGATTTGCTCTAATATAACTGCTGCTGAGGTGGGTGATCCTTTTTGGTAGTTTCCCAAAGCTCTTTTGAGCCATTTATCATCAGTCGTATACTCGGCCCAATTTTTAGTAATTTCTAAAATATCAGCGGGGGCCGCGAGTTTATTAATTTCATCTAGTCTTTTTTCAACTTCAGAATCTTGAGTACTACTTTTCGCCTCCAGGCCTTTTAAAAGATCCTCTAAAGTATCTTCCTGCCAATTTAAATTACCCAAAGCTTCTTTTAATACTGGAACCTGATCACTAGAGATAAAATAATCGGCCATCTTAACAAGCTTGGCATCGGCGCCATTTAATCTCGCACCAGTTAAGGCGAGAAATTTTCCCACATTACCTGGCATCTTATTTAAAAAGTAACTACCGCCGACATCAGGAAATAGGCCTATAGTAATCTCGGGCATGGCCAGCATAGATCTTTCCGTTACGATACGGTGAGAGGCACCATTCATAATGCCAATTCCGCCCCCCATGACAATTCCATCAGCGAGGGAGATGATTGGTTTTTTAAAGTTGTGGATATATTGATCTAGAAAATATTCATATTTAAAAAACTCACCAGCATTTTTATCTTCAACCATCGCCTTATAAAGAGATACAACATCCCCTCCGGCACAAAAAGCACGCTCGGATGTAGAAAGCATAATGACTGCTCTAACTTCTAAATCATCTTCCCAAGTCTCAAGTTGTTCCGTCATGGAAATAATCATCTCAATACTTAGAGCATTTAACGTTTTTGGTGAATTAAGCCAAATGTGTCCAATAGAATTTTCTACGCTAAAGTAAACTGATTTTTCCATCTACCGAATCTCCTCAGTGCCACCTGCTTGTAAAATTTTACGAGAAATGATGACATTCATAATTTCATTAGTTCCTTCAAGAATTTGGTGAACTCTGGCATCTCTCATAAATCGCTCCACCTGATATTCTTTGGTATAACCGTAACCTCCAAAGAGCTGAATGGAATCATTGCAAATTTTAAAACCTTCATCAGTGGCAAACTTTTTGGCCATAGCACAGTAGGTGGTTTTATTAGGATCATCTTGATCTAGTTTATAGGCCGCAAGTCTAATCATTTGTCTGGCAGCAACGAGCCCAGTGGCCATATCGGCCAGCTTAAATTGTAGCGCTTGAAATTTAGCAAGTGGTTTTCCAAAGGCCTCTCGTTCATGCATATATTTTTGCGCTAAAGTTAGACATTTTTGGGCCGCCCCAATAGAGCAAGTACCAATGTTGATTCTTCCGCCATCAAGTCCTTTCATGGCGATTTTAAATCCTTCACCTTCAGCACCCATTAGATTCTCGGCCGGAACTTCAACATTTACAAAATTAATGATCTTTGTAGGCTGAGAATTCCAGCCCATTTTTTCTTCATTTTTACCATATTCGATTCCTGGCAGATCTGCTGGAATTAAAAGAGTCGAAATCCCCTTGGGCCCGGCCTCTCCAGTTCTTACCATAACTACCAAGACATCAGTTTCACCACCACCAGAGACAAAGGCCTTAGCTCCATTAACGATGTATTTATCACCTTTGAGTACTGCTGTGGTTTTTAAAGCTGCAGCATCAGAGCCAGTTCCCGGTTCCGTTAAACAATAAGAACCCAAGAGACTTCCAGAACCCAGGTCTGGGCAATATTTCTGGGCCAGATCGGTCTTGGCCCAAGTAGCAATCATCCAATTGACCATATTATGAATAGTCATATAAGCGGCAGTTGAAGTGCAACCTCCCGCCAGTTCTTCAAAGATGATGGCAGCATCAAGTCTACCAAGTCCGATACCCCCAAAATCCTCTGGGGTATAAATACTTAAAAAACCAAGCTCACCGGCGGTTTTTAAAACATCTTTAGGGAATATTTTTTTCTCGTCCCACTCTGGTGCTTTTGGGGCGAGTTCGCCCTCCGAAAAATCGCGCGCCATCTTTTGTAATTCTTTTTGGTCATCGGTAAGTTCAAAATTCATTTTCAACCCTTATTTTAATTGAATGGTCATATTTAAAGGCCCTGCGTGTTCATCTTCAAACCATCTTGAAGTAACAGTTTTAGTTTCCGTGTAAAATTTAAAGGCCTGTTTCCCATAGGCGTGAGTATCACCGTAGAACGATCCTCTCCAACCGGTGAAGCTAAAAAATGGTAGTGGTACGGGAATTGGAATATTGATTCCAACTTGTCCAACAGCTACTTCATTTTGAAATTTTCTAGCAGCAGCACCACTTGAGGTATAAATTGAAGTTCCATTTCCATATGGATTATTATTGATAATTTCCAGCGCCTCATTCATGTCTTTGGCATGAAGCAGGACTAAAACAGGGCCAAAAATTTCTTCTTGGTAGATACTCATTTCAGTGCTGGCACCATCAATAAGCGTTGGCCCTACAAAATGTCCTTCAAGTCCTTCTACTTTATAATTTCTTCCATCAAGAAGAATTTTTGCGCCATCACGCTCCCCTTCTCCAATAAGCTTTTCCACTCTCTCTTTTGCTTTAGCAGAAATTAAAGGCCCATAATCAGAAGACTCTTCAGACCAAATTCCTGGAGTTAGAGTTGCCATTTTATCTTTAAGTTCAGGGACCCAATCTTTTGCCTCTCCAACCATTACAGCAACAGAGATGGCCATACATCTTTGTCCTGCGGCCCCACAAGAGGAAGCAGCAAGAGCATTGATTACTTGTCCTTTATTTGCATCAGGCATTACCACCATGTGGTTTTTAGCTCCAGCGAAGGCCTGAACACGTTTCATATTCTTACAGCCTGTTTCGTAAATATGTTGTCCTACCGGAACGGAGCCAACAAAACTAACTGCTTTGATATCTTTATTTTCCAGGATGAAATCAACTTGTTCTTTTCCCCCATGAACAACATTTAAAACACCTTTAGGGAATCCTGCTTGGTCAAATAATTCAGTCATGATTGTTGGAGTAAGAGGATCTTGCTCACTAGGCTTTAAGATAAAGGTATTTCCAGAGACGATTGCTAGTGGATACATCCACAGAGGAATCATCGCGGGAAAGTTAAAAGGAGTGATCCCGGCACAAACCCCAAGAGGTTGCGTGATGCTATAAGAGTCGATATTACGAGCGACGTTTTCCATCGTCTCACCCATTAGATGAGTAGCGGCAGTACAGGCGTGTTCTACAACCTCGATTCCCCGCCACACATCACCTTTTCCATCTTCGAAGTTCTTGCCATTTTCCTGGCATAAAATTTTAGCAATTTCATCTTGGTTGTCTTTTAAGAGTTGTTGATATTTAAAAAAGTAGCGGACTCGTTCAGAAACGGGAACTTTTTTCCATTCCTCAAAAGCTTCTTTAGCAGCTTTAACTGCCATTTCCATTTCGTCCATTGTAGCAAAGGGAACTTCACTCAACTTTTCCCCATTGGCCGGGTTGGTAACATCCATCCAGTTATTAGTTTTACTTTCAAAAAACTCACCATTGATATAAAGCGGCACTCTTTTATGCATGAGACTATATCCTTTGTTATTAATAATTTTAAAAATGTGGCCTAGAGTAGCGCAGTCCTTAAAAAAGGACAAATGCGCTTCGCGATAGTCGACAACTAAATGGGGAGTTAGCTATAAAATAACTAAGTGCATTAGACTATTTTTAATCCTGAACGACATCAAAACAAGATGAGAGAGAGGCCATTTGAATATAGGTGCCATTTTTCTTGCAGGCATAGGACCCAGTTTTTAATCCATTGGAGTAATTTAGAGTAAATTGATATTTGTTTCCACTCATTCCTACGATGGAACATTCCCAGGCAAAATAGGGGGTATTATTTTTACAAATATTACCTTTCATTTTTATTTTTTCCCCACAAAAGGTGCCGTGATCAAAGAAGTTAGCACTATATTCACCTAACTTGATTAAGAGCGGGGATGTATTCAATGTATGTTTAAATTTAATCTGGCCATTACCTATGGCCGCTTCACAATTTCGAACCTGTTTACTATTCGCAGAATTTCCAAGCCATGAAGAAATAGAAATTTCCATACCTTGGCAACTAGAGCTAGAGGCCAAAACTTCCACGGCATAATCAGTATTTTGTTCTAGCTCCTCATTAGCTTTAAGCTCAGTATTGTTTTTTAAATTCATCAACCTTGTAGAAACTTTTAAAGCTCCCCTTTGACACCTAGGGCCAATACGTAGAAGTTTAAAATAATTAAAATGTTTTGCATTAAAAACAAAGCTGATCTTGGCCACCTCATCATTGGCAATTGTACCTGGGAGTTCAAATATACTCTCTTTTATTTCTTCTCCCGATTGGGCGGGTATCAAATCTTTTTTATAATCAAAAACGACAACGTCTGATTGCCAAGCATCTGGTTGTGGTGAAGAGCTAACACTTCCGTTATCGCTGCCACAAGAGAGTAGAGTTAAAATAAAAATTGCTAGAGCTGCCTTAAACATATGTACTCCTTAAAATGTTTTCTCTAATTCTAGCTTTGCTTATCACGTTCTATCTAACCCCGTGGCATCAAATCGTTCTGGTTGGTTAAGTCAAAAAACAAAAGGTGCTAAGATTAAACACCTAATGCTCCATAGAATAGTTCTGATCCAATTGGTGCGAATTAATTTTTGAAGTAGATCAATATCAAAATGTTTCAGTAGTCGCCGCAAATAAGGTTTAGAGACAAAAATAGTAACCAACCAGATAAAAGCTAAGAGCAAAATATTAATTAGCATGGGCCAGAAATAAATTTCTTTCCACAAATAAAAAAGAACCAGGCCTGAAATCAGCTCAAGAAGCATCACAGGTCCCATTAAAAAAGTGATTCTTTTTATATGAAAACGTTCAAACTCATCCAATTTATTTTTATCTAAAAATTTAAAAGAGGGACAATAGACTATTTGGATAATCCAAATCAGGCCGGTCATAAAAGAACAGCAAAAATAATGCAGGCCTAAGGTATTAAAAGAATCCATCCCTTATTATTTTAGGAGATGGCATATCGAAAAATCAATTTTTTAGTTTTTTTTCTACCAACGATTATCTGTCTATACAAAGTGTATGGTATTGCTTGGTTAAGTAATCAAAGTGAGGAATCTATTAATACACCATCTGTCATATCGATATTTCGCACTTGAATTTTTTTAATACCAAGCCCCTGCATAAAACCTAAGATTAATCCTAAGTTTGAATAGTCTGTAGCAGCATAATTGCCACCGATTTCGGCGTCAGTTTTTCCTGCCATATCAGATATTACTTTTCTTAATTCTAAAGCGTTGTATTCTTTTTTAACTTTTTTGAACCTTTTTAAAACACTATAATTGTGAATCGAACCGATCCCGATTATCAAAGACCTTTTCTTCTTGGTTTTTCTTCTTAGTAAATAAGGCACCTCTTGCTCTGCCGTCTTTTTCGCTTGAGCAACACCTTTCATTATTTCTGGCAAGGATAAGGGATTAGGCGTGCTGATAGTGCCTGAATCCATGCCCTTGGCATTTTTTATAAGCCAATTTTTAAAAGATATGGAGGCCAAATGTCCCTTATAGACCTTGAGAGTTTTCGAAGGAGACATAGAAGAGATTTGCATACTTCCGCCTCCAATATCCCAAACCACAATATCATCTAAACGATGTCCCGACATGCCTTGGGCCAAGGCCCCAAAATAACCCAGCTCGGCCTCTTTTTTCTGATTTATAATATCAATTTTTATTCCCAGTCTATCTAGTACTTGCTGAGTATATTCAGTTCCATTTGCGGCCTGCCTTAAAGCTGATGTGGCGACTCCTACAAAGTCTTTAGGAGTAAATTTGTTGGCCAAATTCTTTAATTTACGAAAGGCCCTAAACCCCACTTCTTGGATATCATTTCCTAACAACTTGGAATTTTTTCTGGCCAGATACTCTTTATATTTAACGGGTATCTCTTGCTTTAGAAATACTTTAAGAATTTTATTATTACACACATTAACTAAGGCCACCTTCATTCGAGTAGTCCCAGATCCCACATCAAATGCCGCCCGGGTGAAGACACATTCGTCACCAAAGGCCGAAATAGACAATGCCATTAATATAATTAGTGTAAAAAACCTCATAGATTACTTATAAAACTCCACATAAAATTTTACTGGCCCCACAACTTTTACGTGGTGGTGAACTTCCGGTTCTATCACACCAGGAATAGGTGGAGAGAGAAGCACTTCCTCTCCACCTATCACATACATTATTTCGCCCTCAATAACTCTTATCATGCCCCAAGTATTTTCTTTAGTTTGGTGATCTTTTAAAAGGCCGGCGGGAATATCATCTTGGGAAAAAATATTAGTCTTTTTATAGGAATTCACATCTGAGGGAAGCTCTTTCATAAAAGACCTCCTACTCTAAAACTGACTCCCGTTAAAACTAATAAGACTGCTAGAATCGTTACTGAGACGATATGTACCGCCAGAGAATTCAAATTCTCCTTTTTTAACTTGGGAATAATTCTAAATCTGGCATGAAAAGCAAGAAAAAGTGTCATAGTGAGAAAAAAGAGTTTAAGCCCGATATGAATGCCATGAAAGGTTTTAAAATCAAACCACTGATTAAGCTGTCCACTAGTCAGCTCCCAGGCGAGATAAAACCCGGTCAACACTTGGATAATTAAAGCGGGAATTCCGACTTTTTCAAAAACATTTTCAAAGTTAGTGATAATTGAGACATCTTTTTCCTTTAGTGCCTTTGGAAGAAAACCAATGGACAAAATAAGATGGCCTCCGGCCCAAATAGTTGCAGAGATTATGTGCAGAGCAAGTATCCATTTATACATATAAAATTCCTTAGATTTGAATTCTTATTATGTTACTTAAAAGAATATGAATTACATACAATGCTGAGCGAAGTCTTTACCTTTTTGATCAGGCTTTCTTTTTATCGAGGTAGTAGCTATAGTTTCCAGGATAGAGATGAACCCCACCCTTATCCACTTCCATCACTTTCCCCGTGAGGTCATGCAGAAAATGTCTATCGTGACTTACAAAAAGAACTGTTCCCTCATATTTTTTAAGCGCCTCCATGAGAACTTCCCTAGATTTGATATCGAGGTGGTTGGTGGGCTCATCGAGAATTAAAAGGTTACTATTTTGCGAGAAGAGAACAGCTAAGACTAGTCTACTTTTCTCTCCACCTGAGAGATATTTTACTTTCTTTTTGACATCATCACCTCTGAAAAGAAAGGCGGCGAGAAGATTTCTGATGTATCCATCACTAGCTTGTCCTAGAACTCCTCTTACTTCATCAAAAACTGTACTTTCAGGATTTAAAACTTCCAGAGAGTACTGGGAAAAATAACCCGCTTTTATACTTGGGCCTAGTTTTACTGAACCTGAGGTAGGATCAGTCTGCCCGGCAATACATTTTAAAAGGGTTGATTTACCAGCACCGTTAACTCCCACCACCGCAATTTTTTCTTGTCTTTGAATCGTCTGAGTGAGGTGTTCAAAAACATTGATGTCTTCGCCTTTAGAGTTAGTCCAGTGTTTTCCAAGGTCATCAATGATGATCACATCATCACTACCTCTTGGAGGACTAGGAAAATCAAAAGATATCTCTTCTTCTTCAGGAGGGATTTCAATACGATCTATTTTTTCCAGTTTTTTAACTCTAGATTGAACTTGGGCAGCATGTGACGCTCGTGCTTTGAATTTAGCGATAAATTCTTCTTCTTTGGCCAACATATCTTTTTGCCGTGAGGCCTCAGCTTTTAAGTTTTTAAGCCTAACTTCTTTTTCCTGGAGGTAGAAATCATAGTTGCCACTATAAGTAGTCATTTTGCGATTAGAGATATCGACAACTTTGTTAACCACATTATTCATGAAGTCTCGATCATGAGTGGTCATTAAAATAGCGCCTTTAAAATTACTTAACCATTCTTCAATCCAGATGATGGTTTCCATATCCAGGTAGTTGGTAGGCTCATCCATTATAATGAGGTCAGGATTTACCACTAAAACCTTGGCCAGAGCGATTCTCATCTTCCAACCACCAGAGAAATCCTCGGTATTTTTATGATGATCCTCGGGATAAATGCCAAGTCCCGTCAGAACCTCTTCCGCACGATTTTCCAGGTCATACCCACCTACTTCTTCAAAGCGTGCTTGGACATTTCCCATTCGTTCTAAGATTTTGTTCATTTCATCAGGATCCAGCTCCGGATCACACAGTTTTTCTTCGAAAACGCGAAGCTGGGATTTCATCTGGGTAATTTCGGCGTCCGCCTCTACTACTTCCTCTAGAGCGGTTTTTCCCTTCATCTCTCCAACATTTTGCGAAAAATAAGCAATTCTCCAACTTTCTGACTTACTTATTTGACCTTCGTCCAAACGATCTTCACCAATGATAAGTCGAAATAACGTGGTTTTACCCGCTCCGTTAGGACCTACGAGTCCAACTTTCTCACCAGGATTGATCTGAAAGCTGGCCTTAGAGAAGAGGGTCTCTCCTCCTTGAATTTTTGATATATTTGATACGTTTAACATTACAGTAAGTTGGACTATCCTAGTTAAAGATTATTTTCAATAAAAATAACTAATTAATGCAACTATTCCCTTTTTCTGGTACAAGTTTTCTCCTAACCATTTCAAAGAAAAGAATTATGAGCAAAAAATTAAATCTCAAAAACATTGCTATTGTGGCGCACGTTGACCACGGTAAAACTACTCTTGTTGACGGAATATTAGGTCAATCTAATACCTTTGGTGAAAGAGAAGAGATCGTTGATAGAGTCATGGACTCTGGAGATATTGAAAAAGAGCGTGGAATTACCATTACCGCTAAAAACTGTGCCTTTAATTGGAATGGCACTAGGATCAATCTCCTCGACACTCCAGGACATGCTGACTTTGGTGGAGAGGTTGAAAGATCTCTGATGATGGTTGATGGGATTCTTTTACTGGTAGATGCCAGTGAGGGTTGTCTTCCACAAACTAGATTTGTTCTCTCAAAAGCAATGGAACAAGATATAAAAATTGGTGTGGTAATTAATAAGGTCGACCGTCCTGATGAGCGGATTGATGAAGTTATCGAAGAGATTCATGACCTCTTTCTAGACCTTGCCACCATGTTAGATAAAGATGATTTTGATTTAGATTTCCCGATTTATTTTGCTTCTGCCAAAGAGGGTTATGCAAAAAAAACAATGGAAGATGAAAATGTAAATCTTCATCCTCTTCTTGATTTTATGGCCTCGGATTATTTCCCGGAACCTAAAATTAGTGAAGGCGATGAATTTCAACTTCTAGTTACTAATCTCACTTACTCTTCTTATCTTGGGCCACAAGTTATTGGCCGAATTAAAAGAGGTATCGTTAAGAAAAATCAACAATATATTCATTGTGATGAGTCCGCTAAAAATAAATCCTTTAAAGTTTCCAATATCCAGGAGTTTGATGCTCTTGGAACAAAAGAAGTTGAAGCAGGGCACGCTGGTGAGATTGTTATTATCTCAGGTGTTAGCGAAGCGAAAATTGGTGACAGTATCTGTTCAAAAGAAAAAATTGAACCATTACCAAGGATTGAAATTGATCCACCGACCGTTTCAGTAACGGTCTCGGTTAATACCTCCCCAAATTCTGGGCAAGAGGGTGATTATCTCACCAGTAGAAAGCTGGAAGAATTCCTCCAAACTGCTTGTCGTCACAACGTTGCTCTTCAATATAGTGCTACAGAAGATCCCAAAGAATTTGAGCTTAAGGGAAGGGGTGAGCTCCAGCTTGCCATTGTTTTTGAAGAAGTAAGACGTTCGGGATTTGAGCTTATGCTGGCCCGACCAAAAGTTTTACTGAAACAAATTGACGGTATTAAAAGTGAGCCTTTTGAACTAGTTGTTATTGATGTTCCTAATAATGATGTAGGTGCGATCACAGAGGCCTTATCAAATTCCAGGAAAGGATTAATGAAAAACTTGGTACAAATTGGTGATACTAGAACTCGCCTTGAGTTTGAAATCCCCTCACGTGGATTAATTGGATATCGCTCTCAATTTTTAACTGATACCCGTGGTGACGGAATTATGTCTTCTCAGTTTGTAGGCTACAAACCTTTCGCGGGAGAAATGCGGGCCAGACAAAACGGTGCGATTATTTCAGATCGTGGTGGAAGAGCAACTCCCTACGCCTTATTCAACCTCTTAAGTGTTGGTAGACAATATATCGAACCAGGCGAGACAGTTTTTGAAGGACAAGTAATTGGCGAGCACTCAAAAGTTAATGATACGAATGTAAACTGTGTGAGAGAAAAACATCTAGCTGCTATGAGAACTGCTGGAAAAGATGTCAATATCTCTCTTCCACCAGTTCAAGACAGAACTCTTGAATGGGCACTGGATTGGATTGATAATGACGAATGGGTACTGGTCACCCCCAAAATTATTCGAATTAGAAAGAAAGTTTTAGATCAAAATAAAAGATCAGTGGTTCGAACTAAAAGAGATTAATATATGGCCACTTGTAAGTTTTGCAGTAAAACAATCTCTTGGCTAAAAGCTGGAAGAAAATTCACACCTCTTGAGCAGGATGGAACCCTTCATCGTTGTGAAGAGATGAAAAATTACCGTAAAATAAAGCAGATCGACCCCAAAGATATTGACCCAGATTTAATCAAGCAATACGAAGATGCCATCAATAAAAAGAAAAAATAAATAAAATTTATTTGATTTTTCGCTCTATTACAAAATTGGTTTATAATGGAAGGACCAATGTATAAAGAGCTGTAAATGAAATTTATTTTATTAAACATGGCCCTGCTCCTAAGCTTTAAGGCCTACTCCTTTAAGTCTCTCCCAACGGCCAGTTTCGTTGATTTAAAAAGATATATTGGAAAATGGTATGTCATAACATCCCTACCTAGATTTTACACCAAACGCTGTCTGGGCCAAATTGCCGATTATAAATTCCTACCAAATGGAAACCTCCATCTAAAAAATACTTGTATCAAAAAAGGCAGTAGAAATGATTCCATGGAAGGGGAAGGAATCGTAATTAATAAAAGTACTAATGCAGAAATTGAAGTTGAGTTTGATAATTTTTTCACGAAGCTATTTGGGCTTAAAGGTGATTACACCATCATCAAATTAGATCCCGACTATAATTACGCCATGGTGGGAGATAAAAAGCGAAAAACCCTTTGGATCATGTCACGAGAAAGGGAGATACCTGATGATGTTCTCAATGCATACGTCAAATTTGCCCGTGGCCTTGGATTTGAAACCGACAAGCTAAAAAAATCTAAATATTTTAATCAATACTAATTAACTGATCTAAGACTGCTGCCATAGAGTCAGTATTTAATTCTTTGCCGTAATTGGTGAGAACCTGCCTACCAAGTACATTCATTCCAATAAAAGAAAGTTGATGTCTCATGGCCATCAAAACGTGAGCACCACCTCCACCACTATGAGTAGCGATAGCGGCCGGTTTTCCATTAAAGGCATGTCGCCAATCATCACCAGTTCTTGAAACCCAAGCGATAGCATTATTTAAAACCGGTGGAACACTTCCGTTATATTCTGGTGCCACAAAAATGATTGCTTTGGAGTTAACTAACTTTTTTGTTAAGTCTTGCACTCTATCTGGAAGCTTGCCTTCTGTTAGAGCTGAATAAAGTGGCAGATCTAAAGCTACAAGATCGAGGATATCTGCTTTTTCTTTTTTCTCACTAAAGTATTCTAAAAACTTCTTTGCCAGTTCTAAGTTTTTCCCCTGACTTGAAACTAAGATAGATACACTCATTTTAAACCGCCTTAGTAACAAAGGTATGGATAAAATATCCCACTACTAGAAGACCAAT
>QNFX01000029.1 GCA_003650125.1 Campylobacterota bacterium | reverse complement strand
GATTAAATCAGCTCTTCCGTTTAATAGAGCAGGATTTTTAACCGGCACATCGCAAGCGACAGCTTTTGTATCTGGTGTTGTTGCCATGTTAAAATCAAGGTTTCCAAAACTTAGTTATATAGAGGTTAAAGAGATCATTAGAAGTTCTGCAAAAAAGGGTATGGCATTTGCTAATAACTCAATTTCAGGTGGTAGATTAGATGCTCGTGCGGCAGTTATGCAAGGAGAAAGAAGACAGATGAAAAAATCTATCTTTAATTCATTGGCATCAAAGACGAACTAAGAATTTGTTGGTTTCTTTTTTCGACGTCTGCGATTTCTTTTTCGGTGATCTCTATTTTCGTTATTCTCTTTTGGTTCTGGACTTTCTTCTACAACAGGGGCGAAGTATTCTGCTTCAGATGTGATTTCTTCTTCCTCTACTTTAACTTCTCCGATAATGATTGAAGTTTCATCATTTATAAAATCAAATCTTTGAGGAAAGGACCAACCTTCTGGAGTTTTAGAATTTGCTCCTAAAAATTGATCTCCAGTATATTTTTTCATAATCCCTTTGTCGGTTAACATCTCAAAATGCTCCAAAAGGACATTAAGTCTTAAGATCTTTCCGATATCCCCATTCGCGGCCTTTATAAAACTTCCCTCTTTAGGGAGAGCTCTTCGTTTGCTTGAATAGACTTCATTTTCATATTTCATACAGCATTTAAGCTGCCCGCAGGCGCCATTAATTTTACTTGGAACTAGTGCGAGGTCTTGGTTTTTAACCATTTTTATTGAGACATTTCCATAATTTTTAAGAAAGTAGCTACAGCAAGTCTGTAGTCCACAAGGCCCGATTCCACCAATGGCCGCGGCCCTATCTCTGACGGATATCTGCCTTAGCTCGACTCTCATTTTAAGCTCACCGACAAGTCCTTTGACCAGCTCTCTAAAATCGACTCGAGATGGAGCATTAAAATAAAAAACGGCCTTTTTTCCAAATTGAATAAACTCAACATGGGTGATGGTCATGTCAACCTTTAGCTTTTCAACAAGATTATTACAAAATCCCTCGGCCTTCTTTTCATTATTTAGGTGTTTCTTTTCTGCGATAATATCTTCGCCAGTGGCAATTTTAGAAATAAATTTTAAGGGCAGCATCTCTTTTTTAAAGAGTAGTTCATAGGGAAAAGAGTTTATATATCCGACCGCCATCCCACGATCTGACATGGCCATTACTTTTTGACCATAGGTCAGTCTTCTCTTGCCTATTAAAAATGAATGGGCCTTAACATTGCCAGGAAAGCGAACACGGACAAATGTTAAGACATCTCCTTCATGGAAGCTGTTCTTGTCATTTGTCTCTTTTAGGATTGTCGCTTCTTCTTGCATAAGGCCTTCTATACTGCTCAAAAAGCTTTGACTTGGCAAGGCTAAGGGGCCTTTTTAGCGCACAGTGTTAGCAGCCCAAAAAATCGCTCACGGTAGGGATTATTGTAGGTTTTGGATTCTTTAAACCGAAGCGTCTCTTCTAAAAAACGCTTTTTATGTCCAAAGGAGGAATTATGGTCACCTTCCCAGTCCAGTAAAACTGTAAAAAGATTATTTTGGGAGACTTTGTCATTTTTTAGCGCCTCAATAACTCCGCTAACTCCTTCCTTTTGCTCCATAAAACTTATTAGTTGTTTTGATATTAAAGGGGGGAGGTAGTCCTCTTCTTTTTCCTCTAGATAGCGCTTTAACCAAGAGGAGAAATTAATATTTTCTCTAAGCAACACTTCCCTTGTTTCAGTTTTGGCAATAGGTCTTAAAGATATGGCCCGGGACTCAATCGTCGCCAGCATGGGGATTTCTGTAGGGTTTAAAAAGAAGATGGTAGTGCCCTTGGCCTCCTCAAGTGTCGTGAGAATTTTATTACAAATATCTCGTGTGAGCCCATGGGCATCATGCAAAATAACGATCTTTCTTTTCAGCTTTATAGGGTTGTATTGTAAAAATTTAAAGAATTCAGTGAAGTCATTTTGGACTTTAGACCAACTATAGAACTCTTTTTCCTTTTTTATTTCTAGGATATCTGGCAGGCCGTGTTCTAAAGAATCCTTGGCCTTAGCTTTTTCTATGTCAAAATCTAAGGCCACAATTTCTTCTAATAAGTCATGGGCCCATTTAGATAGAGGATCTTTTGGCCCTCTTAAAATAAAAAAATGACCCATTTGATTTTTAGACCATTTATCTAGCAGCATTTTTTTAATCATGTATGAGATTTACTTTAAAATTAGTTGATTTACATGGCCTTTGATGTCATCCGCTACTTGCCCTTCATCTTTTTCACCATCAAGCACTATGATTCTTTCAGAAAAAAGCTCGGACGCCATATCATAGCCATCAATTAATTTTTGATAGAAGTCTCGACCTTGAGATTCAAAATAGTCTCGATCTTGGTTTCTTTTTTCTTGACGCTCAAGTGAGGTATCTAGCGATATTTTTAAATAAAAGGTTAAATGAGGGATTAGGTTCAAGGGGGGATTTTGGTGTATTTCTAAGATCGTTTTAACTCCAAGATCTCTTCCCATACCTTGGTAGGCCAGAGTGGAATCAATGTAGCGATCATAAATAATTACCGTATTAGGAACATTTAATTCTTTTAAAGTTACTTCATCTAAAAGTTGTACGCGAGAAGCAGTAAAAAGATAGACTTCGGCCAGGGGGTGAATGGGTGTTTTTGTATTTAATATAGCAGAGCGAAGTTTTTCACCGAAGGGAGTACCTCCTGGTTCTCTAAGGATTAAAACTCTGAAGTTTTTTTCTTCCAAGAATTTTTTTAACTTTAAGAGTTGAGTCGATTTTCCGGCCCCTTCTATTCCCTCAAAGCTTAAGAGGAATGACTCTGGGTAGGCCGGCGCCTTGAATTTTTTGAGTAAATCTTGTGAAATCTCTTCCATCGAAAAAAAATATCACAAGAATTTATTGGTGAAAAGAGATTTAATAAGGATCTTCTTCCTCATCATAATAGTCATCATCAGACTTTTTAGGCATTTTCTTTTTTGCCGTCTTCTTCTTTTTAGGTTTGTCATCATAGTAGTTATCAGGTTCTTCGTCTAAATAGTCGTTGTCTTCTGGGTAAGGATCTTCTTCTCTAGTTCTTGTGGGTTTTTTTCTTTTTTTCCTTTTAGAGATGGCCTTCTTTCTTTTTGCTTTCTTCTCTTCTAGTTTTCTTGTTCTAGTGGAGGGAGAAGATACTTTTTTGGGGGGAGGTGTTTTCTTGACGGCTTTTGGAACTACAACCTTTGTTGCGGTTTGTTTCTTTACTGCGATATCTTTTTCAGGCCCAAAGGGATCAATTTTGTTAAATATGAAGATAGTAATAAAAATTATTCCCAGAAAGGCCGCGATATTGGTTAGGCCTTGCCATAAGGATTTTTCCTCTGGGACTTCTTCTGACGAATATAAATGTTTTTTCTCATTGGAACTTTGATGTCCTATTTTTGCTAGATCACCAACTGCGTCAACCCGCTCATTTTGATCTGTTTTTTGAGCAGGTTCTTCTAACACCTGTCCGCCAGGAATTGTCGGAAGATTTTCTTCTGCATGTTTTCTTAGATCAAAGCCCTCAAGTTCATATAGTTTTTTCCATGAACTTCCTGCGTCTTCAGAAATTAAATCAGTGAATAAAACTTCACTGTTTTTAACTTTAAAATCGATGTCTTCTATACGGTAGGGCCCCACTTTTCGACCATTCACGAGCAGGTAGAAATTTTTATTTTTAATTTCAGATACAGACTCACTTTTGTCAAAACTAGGGTGCTGATGGAGCGGCACCCACAAAATGGATTCCATAGTCTTAACGAGTACATGGTAGTCAATTAAGCTTTTTACTTCTGAGTAGGATTTTAGGTATTCCTTAGTAAATGGCCCTATAATTATTGAATCAATTTTGACTTCAAAAAGATCTTCTTTTTTTAGTTCATTTTCTTCTATTGTTTCAATAGTAAGGGTGTTTTGCTTAAGCTCTTCTATAATTAAATCTATCTGGTCGGTCATGAAAAACATCCTTGTCTTTTTCTATACAATATTCGGAAAAAGGATGGTTTTTATTTAATTAATAGGAGTTTGATGAGAGGGAAAGAAATTCCCCCCCCTGATATAAAATTTTTTAAAATAAAGAGTAACTTAAGTAGTAACCTATTGCGGAAGATTTACCCCATCCAGGTGATAGAAACTTATTATCATGGGAGGCAATAGGAGTCGAATCCCAATAAAGTCCCATAGATAATTCTTTATTTACGCTATATCCAATCTCTGGAACGAATCCAATATGGGTAGAACGTTCAAAATTAGAAACTTCGGTTTTTCCTGTTTTCTCGTCAATTTTAACTACAGTGCCTCCTCGGATCCTGTGATTAAAACTTATTCCTGGAGTAAAACTCCAGCTTTTAAGAAATGAAAAAGAAGGGTTTATATAAACGTTAAACTTTCTTCTTGAGAGATTTTTTGCGGCCGAGTTTCTAATATATTCGTCATATCTTAAAGTACTTGCCAAGGTAAAGTAACCAGTGAATTCTTTGGCAAAATTTGCTCTAACCGAGTAAGACATGTAAGCATTTGGTTTTTTTAAATAGTAGTTTGGAAAAAGATTTAATCTAACTTCAGCACTCATATTCACACCGTGTTTATCTTCAGTAAGAATACTAGATCTTTTATACCTTAAAGTGGCCCCACCCCATTCAGCTTTGGCCGATTTACCAGCATCAATAGGATCACTAAAAACTAATGAAGTATTTAATCGAAGGGAGTCATATGGGGTTAATTTATAGCTAAGATACATAAGGGTTTCATTTACCCACCCATTTATATCAGTGGCCCCGCCAGTAGTTCCAAAATCAGAAAAAAATGACATACTAAATGGTGATTCTCTGAGGTCATCTAAAAGACCTTCAAAACTAAAAGTACTTGAGGTGTCGCTAGTTGTCGCTGGAGTAATATTTATGGTAGTTTCTTGTGCCAGAAGACTAGTTGTTACAAAGGCCAGGACTAAGAGAATTTTTTTCATTCGAGTGTGCTCCAGTTAGTTTTTCGATTTTGATTGTGTTGATAATAGTTTATTGACAAAATAAGTCAAATTCAGCGCATGCTTGAAAGAGGCCAACTTACTAGAAATTGGTTGAATAGGTAAAATATATAAATTTTCAGTATCATTTTGCACCCCTTAAAAGGACTCATAGGCGATGAAATTTGGGCAAATATTATTAAATTTTCTCTGGGCCCTGCTTTATATTCCTTTAGGATTACCCATTTCTTTACTCATTCCTTGGGCGAGGAGAAGGGCGAATTTCGAACGTCAAAATTTTAAAGACCCCCTATTTAAGGCCCAAATAGCTTTTGAGGTATCAAGTGAAGGGGAGCTAGAACAAGTTTTTCCTCTTTTAGAATATTTTCTAAAACAGGGAGAAAAACTGGAATTAATCTATTCCTCAGAAAGTGTTGAGAGTAAGGCCCAGAGCTTGGCACAAAATTATCCAAAAAATTTACGCATATTTCGCCTTCCCTTGATAACTCATTTTTTTGTTAACAGCTTGGGAGGACAGTCACTTAAAAGCTTGATCTCAGCTCCTGTTTTAATCCTTTGTCGCTATGATTTTTATCCTCAACTGCTGTCTTTACCGAAAAAATTAGGGCTGGTTTCCGCCTCGGCAAAGGGCAAAAAAAAGGCCTGTATTTATAAACTTTTTGATTTTATTGTTTGCGCCTCACCAGAAGAAAAGCTGAGTTTTAAAAAGTTTTATAAAGGAGAGCTTTTTGAACTTGATTTTAGAATTCAACGGATAGGAGATCGTCTTGAGAAGTCTCAAGAAATATTAGCTCCCTTTTTTAAGGAGCTTCCAATTCAAAGACGTATTATAATGGGAAGTTGCTGGCCTAATGAAATGGAGTTGTTTTCTCATCCTAAGTTACAAGCAGATATTTTAGCTAAGGAAATCCAAATGGTGTTGGCCCCCCATAGCTTAAAAAAAGAGTCGATTGCTGAGATCATTTCTTCTTTTAAAGTAGAGACTAACGGAAAAATTCCTATTTACCATTTAGATGAAAGTGTTGACGCCTTGAAACTAATGGCCGAAATGAATCGCTCACCAGGGGTTTTGCTAGTCACCTTTAAAGGGATCTTGTGTGAGCTTTACACGCTGTTTGGTACTAGTTTTGTCGGTGGTGGTCATGGACGCTCGATCCATTCCGTCTTAGAGCCTTATCTAGCAGGTAATCGGGTCTATTGTGGCCCAAAGACATATCGCTCTACTGAATTTGATTTTATTATGTCTCATTCCCCTAACTATATTCATGTTGTAAGATCGCTTGGTGAATTTTATGATATTTATAATAATAAACCCATCGGATCTGATGAGATGAAAAAGAGAGAGCAAATTTTGACCAGCTCTAGGAAAAAGTTTGACCAGATCATTTCTCTTATAGTTGGAAAAGTAAATGAATGATGCCAAGTCTTACACAACCCTTTTAGGAAAAAATTATCTTTCTTTTTTAATGTCATTTGGGCTGTTAGAAAAAACTAAAGAAGTTGTCATCTTAGATGATAACAATATTTCCTTTCCCATCTCCGGGCCCCTTTATGAACTAGAGAAAAATATTTTGCATACATGGGGGCGCGATTTAAACTACCGTCCGCTTAAAGAGATTAAGAGCTATCTTAAGCTTGCGCCTATCTCTTTTATTATTGAAGGTATGCAAGTTCAGCTGGGGCGAAGTCCATGGCAGAATTTAAGAGAGATGTTACGCAAGTTTCCTCACATCTTTGCTGATGAGACGCCTTCGACTTTTTTTTACCAAGAGGAAGGGCATTTCAATGAATCTTATTTCGTTTTTACGGCAAGGTTAGGGGAGATTCTTTTTCGATTTAAAAATGCGCCAAATCTTAACTTACAAACCTTTATTGAAAACTGTCCTTTTGAGATCAAGAGTCTATTTGAAAAATTTCAAGAAGGGATTTCTCAGGATCGATTGTTTCGCTTTTTATGTCAGGCCTTCTTTCAACGAAAGATCTCTCGTAATGCTTCTGAGTTTGAGCTTTTTCATGTTTTTTTATGCCTGCTTTCTCCCCACTATGAAGTCGATAAAAAAAGTTTTGAAAACGATTTAGAAGGTACCTTTAAAGAAAGTGGTGGGCAGATGAATTTAGGGGTAGTTCAAAATATGGAATTTAAAGGTAAAAAGCTTTGGAAAATTAATTTCAATGAGCAAGAACCTTTGGTGGCAAGAGATGTTTATTTATCTCCAGGCCTTTTTCCTCGCTATCAATTTAAAGTGGCCACTAAGAGGTCAATGTATACTTGTGTAAACCTAAGATGGAAGTTTGAGCGCTTACCTGTTGATTATCGTGAAATTAAAAAAATTGTTTTAACTGCGAATCATCGAATGGGTGCCTTTGGCCCTTATTCAGAGATAAGGCTTTTGGGTAATACTCTTTGGGCCCAAGTTTTAGTGCCCTATGAAGTAGGTGCTAAAGTTGAATTTTATAAAAAATCTATCACTGATCTTTTAAGAGAGGACCTTGGAAATATTTGGGGATCTTGGTGGGAAGAACCAGTGGAGGAGAACCTACATATGGGAGATTCTCTTTGGCCTGTGGTCGATAGAAAAAGCTTTTCTCTGGGAAAAGTAGAATTTAGGCTTCCTAAAAAAATATCAGTGAAAGGAGTTTCTGAATCTAAAAAATTATTTGGTCTAAAAAATCTGCACTATTTAGGTAGTTTTGGAGGAGAGGCCTTAGGACTTCTTTCAACTTTGATGGAGATCAAGGATTTAAGGCCCTATAAATAATTCCCCCTGTCCCAAACACTGCCAATTCAAGATAAAATAAAGAGGTGAAAAAACTGTTAAAGTCCGAAGATGGACAGACTGCTGTAGAGTACATCCTTTTAATTGCAGTTATGTCGACTATTGCCTTTTCCATTATGAAAATCGCCAAGGAGAGACTTTTAGCGGATGCCGATAACTGTAGTCCGGAGTCAAAAAGTATGGTGTGCCTATTTAAAAATCTCTATGATAAGCGAGATTTCGTCTATTTTACCATTATGAGAACTCGTTAAATCAGCAACTTACGAGCTTAAATCACTATATTTCATGAAAAATTTACAACTTTAACGCCATTCGTTGAAGGTGGTGGAGTATTTTGATACATTGAGTCAGTAATTGAGCTTTAACAGTCTCATTTAGAGACATATTAAAAAGGAATCAGAGATGAAAATGAAATCAATTGTCACTGCTGCTATTTTGCTTCTTACTTCGGCCAATCTTTTGGCCCAATCAAATTTTATCAAAATTGAAAGAGAACCTGTGGTTAAAGTTACCCCACAATTTGGTATAACCAAGATTAAAAATGATTATTTAGATTATAACTCCACCATTAGTACCGGAGCTTCAGTCGATTTTATGGTTTCATCAAGGTTTTCCGTTGGTGCCATCTTTAATTACTCTCTTTTTGAATTATACGGTAATCAATATACTTATAATGTTCAAGAGATGGATCTTAAGCAGTACAATGTCGGAGTTCAAACTAAATTTTTTATTATTCCTGATGGGGTAGTAAGACCATTTATTGGTGTTGGAGTTAGTTACGTTCATAATAAATTGGATTACGCAGATGATAACCAAAGCTACTATCACTCTTTTAGACCAGCTTATGATTCAGGTTATTCCTTTGGCAACATTGCAGGAAGTATCGTGGCCGGTTCAGAGCTTAGGTTTTCTAGGAATGTAGGTCTAGTACTTGATGCTAAATATTCAGGTAACCTAGCAACGGGACTTAATAGAAGTCTTGATAACGAAAGTTCTTACGGTCGACGAAATAGCTTAGTTGTTCCTTATGAAATGGGATCTGTAGAGTATAATCTTGAAGATGCTTATTCTGTTTCTGGAAATATTGGACTCGTAATTTTATTCTAATTTTTTTATCAGGGCCCGATCGGGCCCTTTATTGTACTACAAACCCTGTAAAGAAAATTTCATCAACAGTATAAGGTAGATTGAGCGTATTTAAAGCGCTTTTCAATTCATTTTTTAAATTCATTTTTCCATTTTTTGCCAAGAGTTCATCTTTGGTTTTTGAATTAACAACGCTTAAAAGCTTGTCCCGCACTTTGGGTAAATGAGCAGCAAAGGCACGCTCTAAAGTGCCATTACCCGGCCTAAAAGTTAAAACTGGATAAAAGGTTATATAATGGGAATCTTCATTAATTTGTGCAAGATTGGCCACTACCACCTCTAAAGGGATGGAAATCCTTTTTATAATTTCTTTTTTTTGCGCTACTTGCTTTATTCCTCTTTTCTCTTCCCATTTATCAAAAAACTGCTCTACTAGAACTTTTGGAGGGGTCTTTTTCAGTCCTTGTTTTGTCTGCTCCCAGGTAAAATAGCCGATTGTTCCAAGAGCTAAGATGTTAAGCAAAAGTAGCAGATTTTTTATTATTAAAAATTTTTGGGCCATAACTAAAACCTTTGGAGCAATGAGGCGTCTAGTCATATTATATCTTATGAAAAAAAGGGACTTCAAGGGAGGCCTTTTTTGCATCGAAGCTATGAATTGGGGCGTTTTACCACTATTATGGGCCACTTTTAATACAAGGAGAAAAAGCGCCATGAGAGAGGTTTATTTAATTGATGGAAAGAGGGCACCTCAGGCAAAGTCAGGATTAGATCTAAAAGATGTTCCTGTTCCATACCTTGGGTCGAACTTAATTCGCAATATAATGGATGAAACCATTATCCCCAATGATGTTATAGATGAGGTTATCTTTGGGAATACTGGAGCACCTCCAAAATATCCCAATATTGGTAGGGTTATCGCTTTAGAGGCCGGACTTAATAAGAAAACAAGCGGTGTTACAGTTCATCGAAATTGTGCTTCCGGTATGGAGGCGATGGGACAGGGGTGGCTGAATATTGCCAGTGGTCGCTCTGAATTAGTATTTGCCGGTGGAGTTGAGAGTATGTCTCAGATGCCACTTATCTACGGTAGACAAATGACTGAGCTTTTTATCAAATTGATGAAGGCCAGAACCGTTTCCGAAAAATTAAAAGCTTTAAGTTCTTTTAGAATTCCCTACCTAAGCCCGGTAGTGGCCATCGAAGTCGGTCTTACTGATCCTTTTTGTGGCCTAAATATGGGGCAAACTGCTGAAGTACTGGCCAGGGAGTTTGGCATTACGAGAGAGCAACAAGATGAATTTGCCAATCGCTCACATATGCGAGCTGTTTCGGCGCAAACTGAGGGACGTTTTGATGATGAAATAGTTCCTGTCAAAGTAGGTAAAAAACTTGATCGCATGTTAGATCAAGATATCGGGCCGCGGTCGAATTCTTCGGTTGAAGGCCTGGCCAAAATGAAACCATACTTTGAGAAAAAATCGGGAACGGTTACGATTGGAAATAGCTGCCCTATTACTGATGGTGGATCAGTCTTTTTAATGGCCTCAGAAGAAGCTGTAAAAAAATATAACCTAACCCCTATGGCACGAATGATTGATTATCATTTTGCAGGCCTTGAGCCTGAGAGAATGGGCATGGGGCCACTTCGGGCAATGGATGGTGTGCTTAAAAAAACTAATCTAAATCTGGATCAGATGGATCTCATCGAAATCAATGAGGCCTTTGCTGCTCAGATTATTGCCGTAAGAATGGCCGCGAAAGATAAGTCTTTGGCCGCAAAATTTGATGTAAATAGAGCATTAGGTGAAATTCACGATGAAAAATTTAATGTCAATGGTGGGGGCATAGCACTCGGACACCCAGTAGGTTCTTCTGGCTCGAGGATTGTTGTGACTCTGGCGCACGAGCTTAAAAGAAGAAAAGCGAAATATGGTGTGGCCTCACTATGTATTGGTGGTGGACAAGGTGGTGCTGTTGTAATTGAAAATTTGGAGAAATAATAATGAACACAAAAACCATAAGTTTTGAGATTAAAAATTCTATTGCTTACATAGGTTTTGGATATAACTCCAAAGCATCTATGACAGTCTTGGATGAGGCAACTTTAACCGATGCCAAGGAAGTTGTTGGCGAAATTAAAAAGAAAGAAGAGCTAAATGAGCTCAAGGGTGTAATTTTTTACTCACACAAACCAACCTGCTTTATCGCCGGGGCAGATATAAAATTAATTGGTACCTTTGAAAAAGAAAGCGATGCTGCCCACGGGGCCGAGCAGGGACAGATTATCTACAATTTGATTGAGGATTTAAAGATACCTACTATCGTTTGCGTCCATGGGCCTTGCCTTGGTGGCGGCCTTGAGTTGGCGCTTGCTTGTGATCAAATCATCTGTAGCGATGACCCTAAGACGGTTTTAGGGCTACCAGAGGTGCAGCTAGGGCTTATTCCAGGCTTTGGTGGAACTTACCGGTTACCTCGTAAAATAGGGCTGCCAAATGCCTTAGATTTGATCCTTTCGGGAAAACATGTCAGGCCTAAAAAGGCCAAAAAGATAAAGCTTGTTGAAGGGGTCTATCCCAAAGAAAGACTTCTTAGCATGGCACTAAAACACCTTAAATCAAAAAAAGGTAAACCAGGTCTGAGCCTTGAAAAGATCCTGGGAGATAACTTTCTCGCTCGCAGGATTATTTTTCAAAAGGCGCGAGAAAGTGTGATGAAGCTTACTAAGGGTTTTTATCATGCTCCGCTTAAAATTATAGATGTGATGGAATCTGGAATCAGCAAAAGAAGATCCAGTTATCTAGCAAAAGAAGCACAAGCTTTTGGTGAACTTTGTGTTTCTGAACAATCAAAAAATCTCCAGCACCTCTTTTTTCTCATGGAGGGGGCCAAAAAATATTCAGGCCCAAAAGGAGATGGAGTTGTTCCTAAGCTAAAAAGAGGGGCAACAATTGGCGCTGGTACCATGGGAGGGGGGATCGCCTGGCTTATGGCCGAAACCAATATGAACCCCATCATGAAAGATTTAAATAAGGACGCTCTAGAGATTGGACTTAAGCAATCGGGGGAAAATTTTCTTAGAAAAGTAAAAAGAAAAAGAATGACTCGAGATGAATTTGAGCGCAAGCAAAGATCGATTATTCCTCAACTTAATTATCATGGCTTTAAAAAAGCAGATCTGGTTATTGAGGCAGTAGTTGAAAATTTAGATATTAAAAAGAAAGTCTTTGCCGAACTTGAAAAAGAGATCAGACCTGATGCGATTGTGGCAACAAATACCTCTTCACTAAAAGTGACAGATATGGTTCCGGCGTTTGCAAGGCCTGAGCGTTTTGCCGGACTTCACTTTTTTAATCCTGTTAACAAAATGCCTCTGGTTGAAATTATAACTCATGACAAGTGTTCTCCAGAAACAGTTGAGGCCCTCTATAAATGGGTGATTCGTTCTAAGAAAACTCCCGTAGTCGTCAAAGACGGGCCAGGGTTTTTAGTAAATAGAATTCTTATTCCCTACATGAATGAGGCCTCTTATCTACTAGAAGAAGGCGTTCCTTTTAAAGACGTGGAAGATGCCTGTCTAAACTTTGGGATGCCTATGGGCCCTGGAAGACTGCTTGATGAAGTCGGACTTGATGTGGCAGAAAAAGTAGGAAAGATTCTCTTTGGATATTTGGGAGAACGGGCCAGACCAAATAGTTTGGCCGAACAAGTGACCAAAAGAGGCCTGCTTGGTAAAAAAGGTGGAAAAGGTTTTTATCTTTACGACGAGAAAGGCAAAGAAACCGGCCCTAACCCCGAGGCAGCAGAACTGCTACCTAAGAAAAGAAAACAAATGGATGAAACCGAAATTCAAATGCGGGTCTTTTTGCCAATGATTAACGAGGCCAGTATGATTTTGGATGAAGGCCTTGTCGCTGGTGCTGGTGATGTTGATCTTGCCTTGATTTTTGGCATAGGTTTTCCTCCCTTTAGAGGAGGCCTTTTAAAATACGCTGACTCCGAGGGACTTGAAAAAATAGTTGATGCTATGGATGCTTTTGCTGATACAGTTAATCCAGATCGCTATAAAACCAGTGATTATCTTCGCAGCATGATTAAAGAAGGGCGAAACTTTTACAGTTAAATGTTATATCAATTTTGTAAATATTTTTTTAGTTACATCTTTTTTTCGAAAACTCGTCAGCGGTTGCTCTTTTTGGCCATCGCTGGACTTTTTCTTTCGAGCTTCTCACTTTTAGTTCTTCAGTCAACCATGGGGGGGCTTCAATATAACCTCATGGAGAGATCTAAAAGAGTCTCCGGAAAGGCCGAAATCTCCTTGAATGGAAATTACCGTGAGATAAGTGAACTGATAAAAAAACATACAGCTAAGTATTCTATTGAGTATGAAATTGAACTTCTACTCAGGTTTAATTCTGTGCTCTCTCCCGTGATAGTTCACGGCATTGATCTCAAAGGCCCCATGCCCGATTTTTTAAAGTCCTGGCCTGGTGAAGAGCTGGTCATGCCTTATGACCTGGCCGCAAAGCTTGGAGCAGCTCCAGGTGATGAAATAAAGCTTATTTCGCCTTCACATGTTGACCCTATGATGGGAGATCTTCCAAGGTATGGAACCGCTTTCGTGTCAGGCCCTATGATTGAAACGATGGTCCCTGAAATTGATATCGTTCATACTTGGGTTCGCTTACCCTTTATTCAAAACCTTATTCAAAAAAGAGCAATAAATAAGATTAGAATTTATGAAGACCTGGATTGGCAGCTACTTAAAAGAAAGTTAGAAAAGTTTCCCGGAAATTCTCTAACCACCTGGGATGAAAATAATCAATCTCTAGTCTGGGCCCTAAGGCTTGAAACCACCGTAATGGTATTTCTTTTTGCCGCCATGACTCTTTTGGTTTCTCTTTGTATTACTTCAGGGCTGCTTATCTTTTTTGATAAAGTTAAAGTCGATCTGGCCAGTTTTTGGATACTTGGAGCTTCTAAGGAACAACTGGGTAAGGCATCGGTAATTTTTATTCATGCTCTTTCTTTTTTCTCTGTATTGCTAGGTCTGCTTGTAGGTCTAATCTTTTTGTGGGCCTTTGATAGCTACGGGGGAGAGGTTATGCCGGATATTTTTATAGAGCGAAAAATCCCGGTACGAGTTACTGCTAAGGGACTTTTAGTTTCTTTCTCTATTCCTTATTTGATCTCCATTATCTTTTCTTACTTTTCGCTTAAGCAATTTAAAGAGGAAAGGGATCTTTTAGAACACGTTCGAGTGGTGGGTTAAATGTATGATTTAACCGTTATTGGAGATGGTATTGCTGCTAATCTCTTCCTTATAGAGTATCTAAAGAAATCACCACAAAAAGTATTACAAATTCACGCCGAAGATAAGGCCCTTCCTTGTACACAAAATACTACAGGGACTATCTTTTTAAAGGGAGTTGAAATGGGGCGATCTCCACTTGGAGATTTAATCTATAGATCCTACCATGAGGCCGCCAGCTTTTTTAAGCAACACAACCCTCCAGGAATAAACTCTGCTACCTTGTTTTATGTTTGTGATGGTAAAAAAGATACTAAAGCAGAATTTATAAGAAGATTTGAGACAGTTGAACCAATAGATAATTTTGCTCCTACTCCCCACAGGCCTTCAAAACAAGAGTGGGGAAAAACTTGGGATGGATTTGTTTTAAACTCCACTCCTTTTAGAGAGTATTTGGATAAGACAAAAAGAGATCTAGGGCAAGGCAATCTTGAGATCAAAGAAGATCTATTGGTTGGAGTCCAAAATGGTAGTGACCATATATCCTTAAAGCTTTTAAATGGTGAGGTTATTACTACTAAAAAACTAGTCTTGTGTACTGGGGCCTATACTAAGCTTTACCAAAAAATTTATCCTGAAATTCCGGTGATAGCTAATTCAAAAATTATACCTGGAAGTTATTTGGAGACGGAAAATGTTGATTTAGGAGAGTCCACCTTTGTGTTAGCAAGGTCAGGCCATAACTTAATTTATCACTCAGAGTATAAAAGGCTTATAATTGGTGCTACGCATCAGCTAGGTGAGTTACAGGCGCCTGACTACGCAAATCTGCAGGCCGCTCATCAAAATTTCAGCGACCTCCTTGATGTTCAATTGCCTCCTATTTCGACCTTTTCTGTGAAATCAGGGCTTCGTCATAGGGGAGTTAAGAAACTGCCCTTTTGGGGTAGGGTTGAGGGGGAGATCTACGGTATCTTCTCGCTCTATAGAAATGGGCTCACTTTTCCTTTCCTTGCAGCGCGGGAACTTTCTGAAAGCATTCTGTAGACAAATTACCGGAATTCAATTAAATTTCTACTTTCTCATGGTGCTATAGCTCAGTTGGTTAGAGCGGTAGATTCATATCCTACAGGTCCCAGGTTCAACTCCCGGTAGCACCACCATTATTTAAGATCCCCTCTCAGCATTAAGTTTAGGTGAGTTTCTGCCCGTAGATCTAAATAACAATTGTGAATTTGAAGCTATTGTTTCAGGTTCTTCAGGACAGTCTGAGTAAATTCGTTCTTACCTGCAGAATATAACTCGGGGTTTTCTGGATAATGTTCTCTAAGAGCAATCTTTAGATTTTCGTATTCCTTAGCAACTTCAGGTTCTGCATTTAAGTAGTCTCTAAAGTCTAGATGATCAGAAACTTTTGGATTACTTCTTTCCAAAATATGGATATGAGCAATATGAGTTATTTGATCTTTAGCATATCGTTCAAAATAACGGCGTCCAGGAATGCCGTATTCACCTTTTGGATGTAAACCAAATTTTTCAAATTCATGACTGAAAAGATCAATACCATCTAATGTATGGACAACACAAAGTACATCTAATATTGGCCTGGCCAATATGGAAGGGATAGAAGTTGATCCTATATGATGAATTTCAACGAGATTTCTACGAAGGATCTTTTTTAAAAATTGGCATTCTTTTAAGAAGAATTGTTTATACCACGGAGAGTAGGGAGTAAGCTCGACAGTTTTTTTCATTATTTATTAAGGTAATTAAATAAAAGATCTAGGCCTTTAGGTTTAGGTTTAGTTTTAGTCTTAGTTTTAGGTTTAGTTTTAGGTTTAGTCTTAGGTTTAGGTTTTCTTTTTGTTACCACTTCTTCTTCTTTCTCAATCGATTTATATTTTTTTATGGATTTTGTTTCAACGTTGCTTTCGATAGCAATGCTAACTTTCAATGTTCTACCATCAACCTCTTTTCCATTTAGCTGACTAATGGCCATTTCAGCGGCATCTTTACTCTGCATTTGAATAAAGGCAATTGCCTTGCTTTTTTGCGTCTTCTTATCAAGGATAAGCTTCGCCGATATAACTCTTCCGTACCTTTTAAATAATTGGTAAACATCCTCTTCTGTTCTAGTAAAGCGAAGATTTCCAACATATATGGTAGCTGGTCTAGTGTCCGATTTCATGAAAATTCCTTAAAATAGTGCTTTGCAATATAACATTGTCATAATACTAAAACTAGAGAACTTATTGGAAAAAATAGAAATCGTGTAAAAAATAAGGCCTAAAGCTTGTAAAAAAGGGGGTAGAGACTCCGGTTTTTTTATTTAATCACCTTCTCACACTTGGCCAGTGTGAATAGGTTTTATTTGGTCTTATTCTCTCAGGTCCTATTGAGAATGGCCGTTAAGCTTATTTTAGGCGCCCTCTCAACATTAAATTTGGGTGAGTTTCTAAACAAACTAAATATAAATTTAAATAGAAGAAAGGGTTGTTCATCGAGTAGGGGGAAATAGCTCAGTTGGTTAGGGCCGCGGATTCATATCCCGCAGGTCCCAGATTCAACTCCCGGTAGCACCACTATTCTATTATTCTTTTACATATGAAATCATATACTCCAAATTTACGACTTCAATATCATCTTTAATCGTAAATTTTGAATCCACATTTGCAATAATAAATGTCTTAGTAGGTTTTAAATCCTTAAGCACTTTCCAGAATTCATCTTCTACCTCAGGAACAGTTGAGGCCTTAATTTCAAATGCAAGTTTTTCAGTACCCTTTACAAGGAGAAGGTCTAACTCGTCACCGATTGCTGTTCTATAAAAATAAGGTTGATGTTTTGGAAATAATTTAATTAGGTTTTTTATTACAAAACCTTCCAAGCGTGAATTTGAGTGAGTTTCTGCCCGTAGATTTAAACAAAAGTCGATTTATTGCCTATAATTCCTATTATGTGTTCTTTGGATTTATGAAAATAGGTGCCTAATTTGTCCTATCCTTATGAAACTTTAAGCAGATTTCTCTAAAATAGTTTCTTATATTGGAATTTCAGTTTAGACCAACCATCTCCCAACCCGTTAACAGAAAACAGATCTTCCAATACCTTTGGAGGTAAAAAGGAAATACTCTTAATGCGCCAATCTTATTCCTAACAAGGGAAGTTGTTCGGAATGGAATTGAGTGGGTGATAGTAAGCAAAAAACTAAGCCGCTTTTTTAATAACTATCAGAGAAAAGTGATTTCATATGAGCATTTATTATGGAAAAGGGGTTCCGTTGTCCATAATTACTCTTCCCTTTAAATCTCTTGGATAGAAATAATTATTGCCTTTTTCATCCACATTAAAATGGGTCATCCAGATTGTTGCATTTCCATTTTCAGAAACCTTCAGTATTTCTGACATAAAAATATGATAATTACAGAAAGGGTACTTTTTCCTAGGAAGGACAAACGAACCAACCCAGGGGCTTTTAAATGGCCTTCCGTCTTCAATGGACCATTTTGTAAGATAGGTTTCCCATTCGAATCGTTGTTCGCATTGATAGCTAGGAACTATCTTAGAGTTTTTTAAGTTATCAGAAGGGTGAAGAGGTCTGCTTGCATGTACAAATACCGGAGGTGATAAAAAACGTCCCCACTCATCTAAATGAAAATATCTAAAAATAACTTCTGGCTTCCTAAATGACCAACTTCTATTATAGATAACTATAATATTGTGATCACATGAATTTTCTTCAAAATATCGATTATAGGATCCCAAAATTAATTTACTGAATTCTTTTTTATCATTCTGAGTTATAATGTTTAGTACTTTTTTTTCTGCTTCTTTTAAAGAAGTTTCACAGTTCAACTCCTTGGAGCTTGATATTAGGGGTGATAGAATAAGAAAAAAAGATAATGCTATTTTAATCGACATATTAAGCTCAGTTCCCATGTTTAACCGATCATATATCAAAAATGGGGGCATGAGAAAGGCACTGTGTAAAAAAATAAAGAATGTTATATAACAGCATAATTAATGATTTTGTACTGGTTTTTTTGGGATAGGCATGGAAAACGCGCAAGGAAATCGATTAGGACATATTGTTAATGTTTTACCTTTTGAAATCGTCCTCTCGCAACACCTGGCATTTGGAAACTACAGAGGATCTCCCAGCGTAATCTTTGTTACAAGCTATTTCAACCACCTTCCCTCTTTTCTTTGGTATGGGAAGGCAGATATAGTAAACATTTGTTGGATATGGGTGACGCTGTTTCGTTGTTACTTTAAACCTTGCAACCATATTGTCCCGTGGAGAGATATTGGTTGCAGAGACCATCGTCCCACCGTTTGGACATTTTCTCGAATGCCCTCCCTTTATCTGGGCTCTCGCTTGATTATCATTTTGGCCGTGATGTAATTTTCCACAGGGAATCCCTGCCTGCGAAGCAAATTCAGGAACAAACTCCATACATATTTTTGCGGTAGGGCAAGCTTCTTTTTTGCTTACTTTGCAAGAAACAGGAAATAGGCTTCCTCCACATGCTACTTGGCCAGTGCAAATTGAATAGAACTTTCCATCCTCGCCTTTTACCTCCACTTTTGTTACATCTCTTAGGTTTTTCTCGCAAGAGTCAAGTCTTAAAGGGCCGCATTCTCTGGCCAAGTCCTTTTCATCAACTTCTATAAAGTCATCTTCTGCTACTGATGAAAGCGCCCAGAGTGACATTATTCCAGCCCCCAAAAGAATAATAAGGTTCTGCTTTTTCATATTCATCTCCTATTTAAAGTACATTCTATTTTACCACGTTATCCGACCTAGCTGGTCAATAAAATATAGGGGTTAAAATTTCAAATAAAATTAATAGAATAATAAATATTGAATCAACTCTTATTTAAGAAAAACTCAGTTTTTCAAATAAATCTTATGTAAAATAAATTAAAAAATTCAGGTGGACTTTTTTAGAGGTTTTAAATTTTCTAAGAAGAAATTCTGGATAGATTCCCTGTATCTGGGGATTTAAAGGATTTAAAGGAGCTAAAACTGTTTAAATTTTTCCAAAGGGACTAAAGCTTGGATAGGAGATTTACCCGGTTACCTTAGAAGGGCCACCTTTCGAACATGAATTTGGGTGAGTTTCAGCCCGTAGATCAAAAAAAACAAAATATTACCTATAATCCTTATTATTTGTTCTTTGGAATTATCAAAATAGGTGCCTAATTTGTCCTATCCTTAAAGGCTCTTAAAATAGAAATAGAAAAGTTGACTACAATGGCCTGCCATTTGTAAATAAGGATTAATAAATGTGGGAGCACCTTTGAAATCTAAAATATTTCTGCGGGTTTAAATTAACTCTTACTAACGGATTTTAATTAATCAATAATCTATTTCAAATAAATCTTTCCCAAGGTATAATTTAAAATAATAAAGGGGGAGAAATTATGAGTAACTATTTATCAAGAATATTGATTTTACTGGGAAGCATTTTTATTTTTCTTACGCTGAGCTTTAACGCGCACGGAAGTGAGGCTGATCCTATATTTAGTATGGAAATCAAGTTAGTGACTAAACTTGGAGGTCACAATAACTATAATATATCTTCTAAATTTGGACATAAAAGTTTTATAGGAAAATCTATTGATAATAACAATTTAGAAGTTGAACTTTATCCAAGCCTTATAGAAAAAGACAGAGTATCCATTTCTATATTGATAAGTACTCAAGATAAAAATAATCCGAAAGAAATAATAGGTAAAGCGAACTTGGAAACAGAATTTGGTTACCCCGTCAGTATATTATTAGATACTTCAAAAGAGACATTTGGTCATATTGAGCTAGAAATCATTCCTAGATTGGAGTTGTAATTCTAAAAAAAATTATTTCAGAGCACTTGCACACCCTGCTTGACAATGCCGTTCATTACAAAGGGCAGGGAGACAAGTTTTGCATCCCCCGTTTCCACATTGATTGGTCCATCTAGCACCATTTCTTGTTTTTCCAGAACATCGAATAAAACAAGAAGACTTTCTCCCTTTTGGAGTCATTTTAACAGGTTTTTGATTACCAGATCCTAAATCTAGATAATCTTCGAAGGCACTATATCCAGGTTGATCTTTCGGCATATTTATCTTTGAAGGAGCCCCACCTTTCCCCGGAGGCGGCGCCCAGCCTTGGGTCGCAAACAATAAGGCGGCTAGTGGAAGAATTAAAAATAGGTTTTTCATGACGACCTCAGTTTCTACATCTATAGGCCATTATATCACAAAGCTTGATTTTATTGGTCGAGTAAAGCGGTTATAGCTAAAAATTGAATTTCCCTTTAGTATTCCGTAAAAATTCATTGACCTAGGAGGGAGAAGGAACTGAAAAGACTTTTCTAAACAAAATTTATTTTAGAAGGTATAAATTTTCTGTAAGCATAAGGCCCATAAATCGCACTAGCGGGATGATCAAGGGCTAGGTTGGGGCAGGATAAAAATAGGCCTTAGAGCTTAAATGAAAAAGTTGATGATATCAGTTGCTACTTTTTATTCCTAATAAGGGGAGTTATTAGGAATAGATTTTGGTTGGTGATTTTTTGGATATGAATTACTCTTATTTATGAGAAGATAATTATTTAACTAGGTGAGGTGTCATGAAGGAAATAGTATTTATTTTTGTTTTTTTTAGCTTTGGGACTTCAGCTGAGTGGAAGCAAATTATAAAAGTAAATAAAGTAACTGATAATAGTGAAGATATGATATTTTTGTTAACGGATTGGGATAGCATTATCAAAAAAAATTTTCAGGCAATTTCATTAGGTAGTCTGAAAAGACCAGCTTTGATCTCTTTTGCCTTGAATGTTTCTGATGTTGTTTGGAAAAATGAACCTACATGTAATTTTGAATTAAATGAAGACAGGCCTATAGTTAAAAATTATGAGAATAGCTATATTAAATATCGATATCCATCCGGTAAAGTATTTGCGGGCTCTGTTGGAGAAGGAGATCGGGAGGAGTGGAAGAACTGGAGAAGCCCTTGTGAATATACAGATTACTTGGTCAGTCAAAAATTTAAAATAAAGGATTAAAAAGATTTTACCTTTTAACAGGGTGTGGAGGGCATTGCAGATAAGTTCGACCTACCTTTGCCCGAACTATTCCGGCTAAAGCAGGCGCATTGAATTTCAACTCAACAGGGTTTGAGAGGAAGCTAGTCTGGGTATAGCTAGGTTTTGTACGTTTCCAGTCATCTCGGGTCATACCTTCGACTTTAAACCATTTGCCACATGCAGGAAAAATATCCCGGTCTTTTTTCCATTGAATTACTTTAAAGTCATAAACTCTTCCAACTTTGTAATATCCCCCACTGCTATCGCAATCAGTAATCTTAACTACTCCGTCCGTTCTGTGGCAGTTTTGAGTGTACTCATCGTCTATAGGGAAGCATAGTTTGGTCGTTGGACATGGGGTTTTTTGACTAGCGATTTTGCAGGATACAGGAACGGTTTTGCCGCCACAAACGGCTTGCCCTGTACAAACCCAGCTTGTTGTTCCATCTGGATTTTTCCGCGAAACCTTTGTTTGCTGCCTGGTATTTACAGAGCATTGAGAAACATCAAATCCTGAGACACCTCTTGGAGAGCCTTGTCCCCAAACCTGTTGGGTAAAAAATCCAATTCCTAAAAGAAATATTAAATAGAACTTTGTCATACTGACCTCTGTTTTGGTTATTTACTTTTCTCTGTAGTTGTAACGCAAAACTTGATCGCACTAGCCGGGTATGTGGTGAAATGGTTGAGAAGTTGTTTTATGACTTAAATAACGCTGAAGATTTCTTTAATTTGAGAGGAACTTTTTGGTAAGTATCCATCTTGGGTAAAGACAAAGTTTAGATAAATAAAATTTGAAATTTGGATTTAAAAAAGTCACGGTTTTAGATTATTTTTATCAAAGTCTTCCATATGGGAGGCAGATCCATCAGGGACTAACTTCTTAATCACTCGTCATCTGTGCTATGAACAAGAATTATTAAACTTAAGGTCATTGTTTATTTTTTGAAATAATTTTAGCAAACTTTTCAAGGGTCTTTATGGAAAATAAGTTGTCTTCTTCTTTGGTGTACTTAAAAATATGTTTTGTTGGTGAAGTATATATCTTATTAATTGCACTAATTATAAATTCATTCAATTTGCCATCATGCTTTTCAAAATCTTTCTCCAAAAGAGTACCAGTCCTTTGCATCTTCAACTATTTTTTTGCGCAGACCTTTTAGATTAGTAGAAAAATCCTGCTCGCAGCTTTTACAAGCACAGCGAACCGGCTTTCCGGCATCATCAAGCTTGATGGCAAGCTTTGATTTATAATTAAAATAAGTATGCCCTTCAAGACAGACTCTGGTGTAATTTTCAGCAGATGCCTGAAAGGCGAAAATCATTGATACCAGCAAAATAAATCTAATCATTTTTTAATCCTCTATATTGTTTGGGCCATTATAATGTCCGACTGAATAAAAAACTAATTTTAAGGGCAAAATTGCAATATTTTCAAGGGGATAGAGACTAAGAATAAGAGACTTGGAGGGTTATTCAAGATAGATTCAAGGGGGATAATAATCAGTTGCAGTTGCAACTGAAACTGATTATTATTCCTGCTCTCTTAAAAAACTATAAAAATCATCACTGACTTTAACATATTTCAGCTTGGCCCTTTCAATATTTAAATCATTAATTTCTGATCCCATGTAAAAGTTTGAATGCCCATAATAAAATGGAAGGTATAAAGGAACATCTCTTAAAACTTCAGAATAAATATCAAAATAAATGGATGAAACATCAGACTCTATTTTCTCCATCGACTGGATCAATTTATCACCTTTATAGACTTCAATAAATCCAAAACCAAGACCTTAGAAGGGCCATCTCTCAAGGTTAAATCTGGGTGAGTTTTTACCCGGAAACCTGCATAAGAATCAATTTATTACCTATGACTCCTATTGTTGGTTCTTTATGAATATGAAAATAAGTGCCTAATTTGTCCTATCTTTTTCAAGTAGTTACCTTAAGACCTAGGTAATAAGATATTATTTTAATCTTGGTGGGTGTTTGTCTTATTTTCGCGCAGAGAGGATATTCATTTGGTCGTGGGGTGCTTGAAGAAAAAATAAAACTTTCTTGCTCTAAAAGATAAGATCAGCAATTCGTTAGAATTGGTGAATGGGACCGTGAGGGCCCTAAAGATGGAATCTCGCAAGATTTCATATAGCGAACAGGAGGTGAGCGTGGAGGTTCTTTAGCGGGGGCAGGAGGGCCAACTCCTATGAAATACTGGTTAAAGACTTTTCTTGATGTTTTATTGACTTTTAAAAATTTAGGATGTCAAATTTTAATATATCCTAAAGGGAATAAAAATAATGACAATTAAATTGTGGTCTCTAGCTTTTGTAATGATATTTTTGAAACCCTTGTACGGTGAAGAGTTGGAATGTAATGGAGGGTCCCTTTTTGAGGAGAATAGGAGTTTTGAGTTTTCCAAAGATGTAAATACTAATGACGAAATATATTTTTTTGAAAATATTAAAGACAAGAAAGGTGATGGTGATGATTTTATTGTGACCTTAATTATAAAAGATTTTTTAATAACTTACATTTCTATGCGAGATAAAAAACTGGACCTATTCACAGATATTTTTACAACCGGATTTAAAGCTGGCAGCATTTCAGGATCTAAAAAAAAGGATCATATCTTTATAACCTGTAATTTCCTAGATTAAAAATATTTTGCTTTTTAAACGAACTATTTAAATGCTCCTTTGAATTTAGAACCTTTTTTTATAGTAGATTTTTTGTCCAAGGTGTTTATTTTATCTACTAATTCTAAGGAGAAATCTTTCTTGTTTAGAAGTCCTTTGATTTGTTTTTTGCTTGGGTCTTCAAAAGAAAATCTATAAATATCTCTTCCCTTGCCAATTACTAGAACTCCTTGGTTATGATGTAGATTTATGTTAAATATAAAGCGCCACTCATCATTAGTCCGTTGGCCCCTAGAATTAAGAATATAAGAAAAGCCAGAAATTTGTACAGCATAGCTTTGGCGATATCTTTCAATATAACCTTTGCAATAATCAAAATTCATACTTAGATCTCTCCCTTTGAAATTTACTTGAAATGAACCAGAGCAACTTTTTAAAAAATCTCCTGGAAGAAGTTCGAGACATTTTGTTGCTACTGGACACGGCTCTCTTTCACTCACTTTGCAAGAAACCGGAACTGCGATTCCTCCACAGATAGACATTCCTGTACAAATAAATTGTTTTTTCCCAGATTTATCAAGTAATTCGACCTTGGTTTGCTCGGTAGAGTTTATTTCGCAAGTTTTGCTGTTAAACTCAGGGGATGCGGAGGCCCCTCCTTTTCCCGGAGGAGGCGCCCAGCCTTGGGTGGAATATAGGCCTAGTCCTAAAATTAATAAAAAAGTAAAATTAAGTTTTTTCACTCTTAACCTCGCTTGTAGAGCTTTCGTTTTATTTTAAACCCAAAGTTGATTTACGAAGTCAATTAAATCGCAGATAAGTGAAAAATTGATTTACTCTTTTTTCTTTCTTGATTCTTTTTAAGTGGAAGGGATTGTAATTAGATTCCTAAATAAAATTTATTTTAAGGTTACTTGGGATAAAGTTGGTTGGATTTTTAACAAATTAGGATTCGTTAAAGGCCGGTTATTTTTTGGAGAATATATAATGAAAGTAATAGAGGGTAATAGTTGGGAAGAATTTGAAGATTTCGTTGGTAAATTTATGAAGGAATTAGAACAGGAGAAAATTAATACGGGAAAGAATATCAGTTTGCCTATTTATAGAGGGCAGGAGAATTCAAGTTGGCATTTAAAAACAACCCTTGAGAGAAAGCTTGATTTGAGTTTTATTCCCCTTATTAGCTATGAAAGATTAATAAAATACAATCTAAATCGGGTTAAAATGATGACTGATAATTTTGTAGATTTATCTACAAATTGGGTAATTCGGGAAAGAGAAAATATTAAAACATTTCCTGAAGAAAGTTTAAAAACTATTGAATATATGACATGGCTCAGACATCATGGCCTTCCCTCACCTCTGCTTGATTGGACAAAATCCCCTTTTATTGCCGGCTATTTTGCCTTCTCCCCGGTACCAAAAGAGGAAAATGATAAGATTGCCATTTTTTTGTATAGTGAATACGTGGGGGAGGGAAAGGGAGGATTTGTGGGCCAGGAGGAAATAATTAGCTTAGGACATAATATAAAGAGTGATAAGAGGCATTTTAACCAACAATCAGAGTACACTCTTTGTTTAGGAAAGGGTGAATATGAATGGGGGGATTGCTGTCATGAAGAAGTTTTTAAGAGAGGATCTAAACGACAAGATTATTTAATAAAATACTTACCTTAGAAGGGCCATCTCTCAAGGTTAAGTTTGGGTGAGTTTTTACCCGGAAACCTGCATAAGAATCAATTTATTACCTATGACTCCTATTATTGGTTCTTTATGAATATGAAAATAGGTGCCTAATTTGTCCTATCCTTCCTGAGTGTAAGCATTTAACTGGCTGAATTTACGTTGCCTGCATTCTTGGTAAAAAGGAGTTGACTCCCATTTAGTCATGAGTAAAATGGAGCTATGACCACTTTACCAAAACGATATTTAAAGCAATTAATAGAGGCCGATCTTGATAAAAAAATGGTTTTCCTCGGAGGACCTCGCCAAGTGGGTAAAACAACTTTGGCACAATCTCTCATAAATAATTATCAGGATGAGCATCCGGCCTATTTAAACTGGGACTCTGATCTTGATCGAAGAAAAATAAGAAATCGTGAGTGGCCAAAGTCGGAAAGACTTATAGTCTTAGATGAAATTCACAAATTTAAGGGTTGGAGAAATTTTGTAAAGGGCCTTTACGATACATTAAAAAATACCCATACATTTTTAATTACAGGATCTGCCAGGCTTGATCACTTTAGAAAGGGAGGAGATTCTCTTTTAGGGAGATATTACTATTATCGGCTTCACCCATTTTCTCTACCTGAATTAGGCCCGAACAAAAAGAACCTCATGCGGCTCTTTAAATTTGGGGGGTTTCCTGAACCTCTTCTTGAAGAAGATGAACGTACCCTTAAAAGATGGCATACCGGTAGACTTAGTAAGTTAGTTAGATCTGATTTAAGAGATTTGGAAACAGTTAAAGATCTAGATAAGGTTGAGGTTCTTGCGGAGGAGCTTCCTCGCAGGATTGGTTCACCTTTATCTATAAAATCAGTTTCAGAAGATTTAGAGGTTGACCCGAAAACTGCTAAGCGCTGGATCAGTATTCTTGATTCCCTTTATTATTGCTTTCAAATTGCCCCGTATGGTTCACCTAGAATTAGAGCGGTAAAAAAAGAGCAAAAGCTTTACCTGTGGGACTGGAGCCAGGTGGAAGACCCAGGTGAAAGGTTTGAGAATATGGTCGCATCCCAGCTTTTAAAGTATTGCCATTTTCATGCTGACGCAAATGGTGAAAAAATGGAGCTTCGTTATATTCGAGACACGGACAAGAGGGAAGTCGACTTTGTAGTTTTAAAAAATAAAGAACCTCTTTTTGCGGTTGAGTGTAAGCTAAAGGGTCGCTCAGTTTCACCACACATTTTTTATTTTAAAGAAAGAACATCCATTAAGAAGTTTTATCAAGTGTCCCTAGAAGGTGAAGAACGGCAAGTGCAAGATGGAATCATATCCACCTCGTTCGAGAGGTTTTGTGCCATCGAAGATATGATTTGAACTAGTCTTTCATTTTCTTAATCTCGAAATTCAATTAAATTTCAACCTTCAAATATGATGCTATAGCTCAGTTGGTTGGAGCGGTAGATTCATATCCTACAGGTTCCAGGTTCAACTCCCGGTAGCACCACCATTCCTACCTAACTCATTCTTATAGAATTCACTGAAAAAATAAGGCCCCTTGATTAATCAATGAAACAATAACCTTTAATATTGATTCAGAAATATCTTTTGGCATTTTGACAACATCACAACTGGGGGTATCGAGAAGCATTTCAAGGGAGTTATAATCTTCCTTTGAGATTAAGTATTCATGCTCGTTGGCAATAAGCTTTATATCATCAGCTTCTTTTATGAAGTTAAATCGAAGAAATTCATCTCTATATAGAGGTCTCGAAGCTTTTAGATTGGCAGTAATTTCTTTGGTAGATAAGACTTCTTCACAAATTATTTCATCACGTGGAGCTGTAATATATTTTCCAAACCACTTCTTAACATTATCTCTTGTAACAACATCCTTTAAAAAGAAGTTCATTACATCATCAATATGTTCTTCCCTGACTTCATTAATATTTTCTGGAACACTTTTCTCGTGAGATTTCAAGCATTTTGAAGAGTTATAAATTGAGATAAATTCACCAAAAAATGATGACACCATATTGGTATGATCAAATGATTTATAACCTATCGAATATGAAATACTCTCTTCTAGAGATATTCCATGATGGGCAACTCCAGGAGGAAGATAAAGTAGATCTCCTGGTTCTAAAATAAATTCCTGATTGGCCTTGAAATTTGTGAGCAGTTTAATCGGTAAATTTTCAATATATGTTTCATCAGGGTTTTCGTTAATTTGCCAGTGCCGTTTACCCATTCCTTGGAAGATAAAAACATTATAGTTATCAATATGTGCACCAACACTTGAACCCT
>QNFX01000028.1 GCA_003650125.1 Campylobacterota bacterium | reverse complement strand
CAATCATTCCTCTGTAAGGCCTAAAAAACAGGTTAAATTCCGGCCACCCCTAGATACTTCCATTATGTCAGGTGATCTCATCAAATCACCCCAGTTGTATTTACTTATCCGGAAGCTCTATAAAAAATATTGCCCATGGGGGTAAATTTCATGAGCAAACAATCTTGGAAATTTATAAAACAAGTTGATTTGGCGAAGTGAAATATATATGATCGATCAAGTATGCTATACAAACTTATTATATTTTTAGTGCTATTTTCTTTTGTAGGTAGCTTCGCAAGCGAAGTTGGCAGTAACTGCGACTTGGAAACCAGCACCCAAACTGCTGACAAGTGTTGTGATGAGTTGCTCTTAACAGATGTATTGCAAAGCAAGTCAAATAATAACGAAGATAAAAATCAAAGTCCAAATACTGACTGTTGTGAATCATTTTGTTTATGGGCGTGTGATCTTGTAATAAATTTATTAAAGACAGAAAGTAAAATAGCTCAATCGCCACAACCAGATAACTCAGACCAATGGCACTATTTTCAACACTTTTATAAATCGCCTTTTATTGATCCTATCCTAAAACCACCACTCTTTTCCTAATTAAATAATTTTTCGACTTAGTCAATTTTAATTAGGGTAAACACAATGAAAGAAATTATTTTATTATTATTAACATCTTTTTTGATGTTTGGATGCGGCCTGAAATGAATACAAGTAAGAAGTCTTGGTGGATAATATTTTTTTGTTGGATTATTGCAACCTTTTCTACATTAGGAAGTTTGTTTTTTAGTGAGGTAATGGAGTTTCCTCCTTGCGTTCTTTGTTGGTATCAAAGAATTGCGATGTATCCACTTGTCATTTTGTTTATGGCAGGATTATTTCAGCCTGCTAAAAGCACTTTTCCTTTCACTTTTCCACTAGTGTCAACTGGCTGGGTTATTGCCGTATATCACAATTTATTACACTATGAAATTGTTCCTGAAAGTGCATCACCCTGCTTAGAGGGTATATCTTGTTCTACTGTTTACATAAATTGGTTTGGTTTTATCACTATTCCAATATTGTCTTTTATATCCTTTAGTATATTACTTGTGACTTTATTTATTTTAAGAAGGAGGAGTTTTCATGAAAAATAAAACAATATTAATTATGTTGTCATCAATTGCTATGTTAGGTCTATTCGCTTTAGCATCAAAATATTACAAAAGTTATGAAAGTAATCGACTAGGCTTTTTGGCGAAAAAAGATTCGTCAATTTTTGTGCGAGAATATTCGCCCCAATTTGGAGATAAAAATGCAAAAGTTTTCTTAATCGAGTTTTTAGACCCCGAATGTGAAAGTTGTCGTCAGTTTTATCCTCAAATCAAAAACCTTCTTAAAGAATTTAAAGGCAAGGTTAAGCTAATTGTAAGATATGCCCCGTTTCATCGTAATTCAAAATTTATTATAAAGGCCCTAGAGGCCTCACGTAAGCAAAAAAAATACTGGGAAGCTTTAGAACTGCTGTTTAAATATCAACCTAATTGGGGCAACCATCATAATCCTCAACCAAATCTAATCTTTAAATATCTGCCCGAAATTGGCATTAATATTAAGAAATTAAAATCTGATATGAATGATCCCGAAATAGAAAAAAGAATAGCTCAAGATATTTTAGATTTGAAACAATTGAATGTTAGAGGAACACCTGCATTTTTTGTTAATGGAAAATCTCCTGAAAAATTTGGTATTGAGTATTTGAAGAAGGCCATTCAAAGAGAAGTAAGTATTGCATACGATTGATCAGGTCATACTGAATTATCATTTTTCGAAACTGCTTATTTTAATTATAAACAATATTAGTCTTTGATTTAAAATAAGAATGCAAAACTATGGGGAGATGGGTACAAATTGGTCACTAGGAAGGATGTTTTTTAGGAACTTGGATTTGACGCATTTTAATTTTTAATTTGTAGTGACTTGTAGTTTTTAAAATTAAATATTACTGGTTCTTATGAGATCCTCGCCACCTCTACTATAAGGGTGCCTCATGTTCTTTTGAATAAATTATCGATCGTTTAGCAACCTGAAGCTTCATATAACTTTCAATTAGCCTTAAATGTTTATCAAGGCCTTCAAGATTCATATTTGTTTTTGTTAGGCCGAAAAATCTAATTTCTCCACTTACGCTTTTGATGGCATTATTTAAAACCTCTTCACCATACATTCGGGTAAGGTTCGGAATGTAGTTTTCAAGATCTAAATCATCGCTAAGAGTTATATCAAGTACTATGTTTAAGACCTGGAAAAACTTTTTTCGGGTCGCTAAGTTATCATTGAAGGTTAAAAACATTTCAATTAATTCTTTGGCCTCTTCATAATTTTTTAGCGCTAAATGGACTAAGCTTTTTAATTCTCCAATGCTACATTGACCCCAAGTAGAATTTTCATCAAATGCAATTCCTATTAATTCAGAAACTGGCATAAAATCATCAAGTTCACTTTCATCAAGATTCTCAATGAGAGCTAAAAGAGCATCATTGTCTAATGAGTGAAGATTTAAAATATCTTCTCTAAAAGTGAGTGATCTATTGTGATTATCCCAGATAAGATCCTCTGTTTTATAAATATCAGAATAACCTGGAACTAATATTCTACAGGCCTTGGCCCCTAATTCTTCATAATCTGCAATATAAACTTCTTTTTCTAGTGCTTTTAAAATCCCCATAAGATAGCTATATTCTTCTTCGGTGGAACCAGCAAAATTCCAATGATTAAATTCATAATCTTCTTTTGCACTAAAAAACTTCCAAGAAACAACTCCTGTTGAATCTATAAAATGATCAATAATATTGTTGTGCTCACTTACCGAGTGCATATTAAAGGTCGGAGGATGAATATCATTTAGACCTTCAAAGCTTCTTCCTTGCATAAGTTCCGTAAGACTTCGTTCAAGTGCCACTTCAAACTTTGGATGAGCACCAAAAGAAGCAAATACACCGCCAGTTTTGGGATTCATTAAAGTTACACACATAACGGGAAATCTCCCCCCAAGAGAAGCATCTTTAATAATAATAGGAAAACCTTGGGCCTCTAATTTTTCTATCCCCTCGACTATCGTGGGATATTTTTCAAGCACTGACCTTGGAACATCTGGAAGGGTAATCTCTTCTAGAATAATCTTATTTTTTACCGCTCGTTCAAAAATTTCAGAAAGACACTGAACTCGTGCTTCAAATATTGTATTGCCCGCGCTCATACCGTTGCTAACATAGATATTGCCAATGAGATTTACTGGAACATAAACAATCTTTTTATCTGATTGGCGCTCATAGGGAAGGGCGCAAATTCCACGTTCACTATTTCCAGAATTAGTATCAATTAAATGGGTCGCCTTAAGCTCACTATCTTGATTATAAACTTCAAGAAATCGTTCATCCATTAATCCTTCAGGCAAAGAATCATTTGGGCCAGGCCTAAACCATTTTTCATTAGGGTAATGAACAAAATCTGCCTTAGAAATTTCTTCACCTAAGTAAAAATCATTGTAAAAATAATTAGTGCTTATTCGCTCTAAGTATTCCCCTAGGGCCGAGCATAGGGCAGCGTCTTTAGTGGCCCCTTTTCCATTAGTAAAACACATCGGTGAGTCGGCATCACGTATATGTACTGACCATACGTGAGGGACGATATTTCGCCACGAAGCGATTTCAATTTTGATTCCGAGAGATTCTAGGAGACCTGTCATATTGTTGATTGTTTCTTCTAGGGAACAATCTTTTCCTAAAATCATAGTTTTAGTATTTGATTCACTTTCATAGAGAAGACCAGCATCTTTCCCCAGCACACTTACGCTATCAATTTTAAAATCTGGAATATTTTGAACTACTCTTTTTACCGTACATCGATCCATTGAGCTGATAATACCTAATCGATCTTTCTCAGAAATGCTCTCAGGTAGCTCGGCCCGAATTTTAAAGATTTGCCTATATCTATTTTCAGGATCAACGATATTGTCTTGTGTAATTTTGATGTCTTCAGTTGGAATATCTCGGGCCTTACAATAAACCTTAACAAAATAGGCAGCACAAAGAGCTGAAGAAGCTAAAAAATAATCATATGGCCCTGGAGCTGTTCCATCACCCTTATAGCGAATTGGTTGATCAGCAATGATACTAAAATCATCAAAACTGGCCTCAAGCCTTAAATTATCTAGGAATCGCACTTTTACTTGCATAGCGTTAAATGGTATCACTAAAGATATAGAGACTATAGGGATTTGCCTGGCAGCAGGTAAGAATTATAGAGCTTGGGCCAAGGCCCGAATTAGGCCACTAGTTAAGGGTACATTTATCGATCATCGTATCTAAAATCCTAGAGTTAAATAAAATTCGATGGCGTAGATAAAGCATGTCCTCAACTATTTTGGCAGTGATTTTTAGATCAGTATTTTGATCCTGATTCCCAATCTTGCCAGACATGTGAATATTGATAGAACTAGCATCGCAGACAGTTTTAAAAGTGCCTTTTACTTTTATCCCTTCTTCTATCTCTTCTTCAAAGGGCCAGTCCTTTCCATCTGCTGAGAAGACTTCAGTTGATTCGCTTCCTTGAGTGAAGTTATAGGAATAAACACCATCAATAAAATTTGTTGAGACAGTTAAATTGTAAGTGCCGTCTAGACCTTTACAAGTATAACTACCATTAATATCAAGACACTCTCCAAAAGAGATCAGGGGAAATATAACAAAAATAAGGGTCACTAGCTGCTTCACAAAAACTCCTCTTGATTCAGGTTAAGGAAATCATTTAAACATAATTTTTTGAATCTGAGTATTTTCAACTGCTTGAAAACACTGATTTTAATCATCCTTTATTGTGGTATAATTAGCTCAAGCATAGGGAGGACACATGAGCTTTAAAATTACTCCAAAAGGGAACTTTCATCATGGGAACATGGATATATCATGCAACTCTCATGTGAGCGATGCCATGATTGATGATGTCAAAACTGTAGATCAAGAAATGTCTGTCTATGATGCTGTTCAAATTATGAAAAAAAATAATATTGGTTCTGTCGTTGTGTTAAGTGCCATCTTTGATGCGGTTGGAATTTTCACTGAGCGGGATTTGATGAACAAAATCGTGGCCGAGGGAAAAGATCCCGGCCAAGTAAAAGTTAAAGACGTCATGACCCCTGATTTTTCATGTGTCCAATTAGAAGACTCACTTTGTGATATCCCTAAAATTATGCATGATAAAAAACACGCCCATATTCCAGTGGTGAAAGGACGTGAGGTAGTAGGAATTTTATCGAGTGATGATATTTTAGATTTTTTGATAAGGGATAAATAATGGCCCAATCGATTTATTGGATTGAAATTTTACTAGCAATTGCAGTTGTGACCCTCATGGCCCGAGTGGGATATTTAACATTTAAGATGCATGAACAACATCTAGAAGCTAAAAAAGAGAGCATGCAAGAAGAGTACGAACATGCGCTAGAAAACTTCATCCAACATCCCCATGATCATAAAGCAAAAGAAGATGCCTATAAAAAAGGAGATGCTTACTTTAAGTTAAAAATTCCAGATTACTTTGAATATCCTCTACCTGATTTTGATACCCACATAGATTATATTGACAACCGTAAAGTCCGCAAAGAATTAGTGCAAAAAGATATTGATAAAAAAATGCATGAAGGCCATCATAAAATGGCCGCTTAAGAACAAGTTTCATTTATCGTTTGAAACAATCTTGAATTATAGAAGATCTCTAATACCATCTTTATTTTACCCCTGGCCTTAGTACTTTTCATTTTAACTTCTACCACTCCACTATCTCCTTCTATTTTCCCTTTAAAATAAGAATTAAGAGCACCTAAATCACATCGACTGGTAATTCTACCTATGATTTTCATTCCTTGTTCCATGAACTTAAATGGTCTCGGGGATCTATCGGCATAAAAGGTCATTGATTCTCCACCTCCATCTACTAACACATAGACGTAAGTTCCATCATAAATTTTCGTACTATAGCTCCTAACAAAATTCCCTATGTTACTAGAACAGTTAAATTTACCCGAAAATTCGATACATGCCCCAAAAGAGATCAATGGAAAAATTAAAAAAATCACGAGAATAATTTTTTTCATTCATCAAATCCACAATTTTCATTATTGATATAACAATCCCAGTTGATCTCATCATCGTCTATGTCATCTCGATATTCATTCCAATCAACACTATCATCAGCATCGGGTTCTTCTATTTGAGCAGAAACTTCTTCTGAAGGTGTCATACCTGGAACTAGCTCAGGGATAACCGTAATTCTCGTTACATCTTCACCTTCACAGCTCTCTCCAGTCTCCTTGCATCTATTAACTGTATTACAATTTTCACTAGAATCAGGTAGAAAATCAAGCTCGCCTCTAACAAGAATACCTTCAACAACACCCGTTTTTTTATTAAAAACTGGAGAACCAGAATTGCCAGAAAAGGAATCTAAATTAGTTTTAAAATAAAAGGGATTATCATTTTTTAAGATTTTCCCTTTATAGGAAATTTTCAAGCTCAGACCTAAAGGATGACCAATCATCACAATTTCGGAATCATCACTTACTTTCCCTTCAGACCTAATCTTTAAAGGTTTTCTATCCGTAACCGGCCGATCCAAGCGAATCAGTGCAAAGTCATTTTTAGTGGTTTCCCGATTGTACTTTCTATTTATCACTTCTTTACAACCATAAACATCTTCAGAAGAGACAAACGCCAGATCAGGATTACCGCCGTTGTAGATAAAATCATTCCTAAAATCAAATATCCATTTATTATCGTCACAACTTGATTGGCCCCAAATACAATGGCCTGCTGTAACTAAAAGATCCGATGCCACTAAAAATCCAGAACATTTCCCTGCAGATAATTCTTTTGCATACCTCTCTTCAAGACACATACTAAATCTTTCATGTAGCGGTTTTGCTAAAACTTTAGTTAAAACCCCATCATAGGCAGGTTCAAGTAAATCCTCAGATATCATATGAGCGACACTCAACCCTTGTATTTGGAATCTAGCTTCGGGAGAATTTTTGATATTAAAACGATCATCCTCTCCGTAGAATACCTTGGAAAGGTTTTCTGCAAAAGAAGAAAGGGTAAAGGTTAAAAGTACAAAAACGAAAATATGTTTCATTGCGTTACCAGAGTTTAAAAGTTATCTAGATATATAATAAAAAAAAGCATTATTCCACCTCATGATTTACAATTTAAAAATGGAGCATTTATCTATTCCGCAAATAAAACACCCCTACTCCCAAGAGTCCGATAAATTATTTAAAAAGCTTGATTGCGGTAAAAATGGTTTAACTCAGGAAGAGGCAAAAAAACGTCTAAAGCTGTATGGAGTAAACCGTCTTCCTGCAGGAAAAAATTCAAGTGTATTTAGTGTTTTTATCCATCAATTTTTCAATCCCATGATTTATGCACTTTTAATCGTTGGGATCATTTCACTTTTTTTAGGTCATGCATCTGATGCTGGATTTATCATTGGGGTTTTAATTTTAAATGCCGTAATTGGCACCTTCCAAGAATATAATGCCGAAAAAAGTGCTGTTGCTTTAAGATCGATGGCCATCACCCATGCCATCGTTCACCGAGATGGGGAAAGTTTTGAAATTAGTTCCGAAGAAGTCGTTGTTGGCGATATGATTTTTTTAGAATCTGGCAGTAAAATCCCTGCTGATCTAAGACTTATATCTGCACAAAGTTTAGAAATAGATGAATCTCTTTTTACAGGAGAATCTTTACCAGTGGCAAAAGACCCTAAAAGTCTCTCCGCTATTGATACTCCCATCGCCGATCGAAAAAACATGGCCTATGCTGGTACCTTTGTAACTCGCGGCAGGGCCATGGGACTTGTTACTTCTACGGCGATTTATACAAAGCTTGGAGAACTTGCCAAAGAAGTTATAGGAAAAGCAGATACCAAAACACCCTTAATTATAAGGATGGAAAAGTTCACGCTAAACCTTTTCTATTTTATGACCATTATTATTACCATTATTTGTGGCACTTTAATGTTTAAAGGACAGAGCTTTACAGACGTTTTGGTCTTGGCAGTTGCACTCGTTGTAGCGGCCATCCCAGAAGGACTCCCTGTCGTTTTAACAGTAGCATTATCGATAGCTTCAAGAAGAATGGCAAAAAAAAATGTTATCGTTAGAAAACTGGCCGCTGTTGAGGCGCTTGGATCTTGTACCTATATTGGATCAGATAAAACCGGAACTTTAACGGTAAATGAATTAACCGTAAAAAAAGTATACCTTCCTGGATGTGAGTCTTGGGAAGTTACTGGTACGGGAATCTCACCCGAAGGTGAAATCAAATTAACAGGAGACATAAATCTTTCAAAGGCCCATCAGCTACTACAAGATCTCTGTCAGTCGGTAACTTTTTGTAATGAGGGTTTTCTGGGACGAAGAAATAATAGTTGGATTTCCCATGGCGATCCCCTGGACGTGTCCCTTTTGGTTTTGGCCCATAAATTAGGTTATGAGAGTACAACCTTTGATGACGATTTTAAAAATATTTCTGCTATTCCCTTTGAATCTGAAAATCAATATTCCGCGACTCTGCACCAATATGATAAAGGTAAATTAATTTCTGTTAAAGGTGCTTTAGAACGTTTGCTACTCATGTGTGCAAATATGACAACGCCAGATGGCCTAGTTCCATTAAATAAAGAATTAATCAATAAAAAGGCCCATCAACTAGCAAAAGATGGGTATCGAGTACTGGCCATAGCTAAGAAAAAGATTACAACAGAAAAGAACCTCTCTGATCTATCTAAAGAAGACTTAAAAAATCTCAACTTTATAGGACTCGTAGGCATGATTGACCCACTCAGACCTGAGGCCAAAGTGGCAGTTCAACAGGCCAAAAATGCTGGAGTAATAGTTAGTATGATTACCGGCGATCACCCCATTACTGCTTTGGCCATCGCCAAAGATCTTGATCTTGCGAATAAACTTGAAGATGTTGTTACTGGAGAAGAACTTCACAAGGTCACAAAAGATGAAAAGCTATTTGATTTATTAGTTAAAAAGGCCCGTGTATTTGCCCGAGTTGAACCCCAACAAAAACTTCAAATTGTGAAGTCACTTCAAAGACAAGGTCATTTTGTTGCCATCACTGGAGATGGCGCCAATGATGCCCCAGCACTTAAAGCGGCCCATGTTGGAGTTGCTATGGGTAAAAAAGGAACGGATGTTGCCCGTGAAGTCTCCGACCTCATAATTGCAGATGATAAATTTTCCTCCATAATTTCTGGGATCTATGAAGGAAGAGTTGCCTATTCCAATCTTAGAAAAGTAATTTATCTTTTAATCTCTATTGGAATGGGTGAAATTGTTTTATTTGCTCTATCGATGATTGCAGGCCTGCCTATTCCCCTTACTGCCGTCCAACTCTTATGGCTTAACTTAGTCGCCAATGGAATTCAAGATGTGGCCCTCGCCTTTGAAAGTCCCGAAGGTGATGAATTAAAACAAATGCCACGCTCTCCTAATGAGCCTATATTTAATCGTTCAATGCTTGAAATGGTTTTTTTATCATCTCTCGTAATGGGAACAGTAACCTATTTCTTTTATGTATACCTTTTAGATTCGGGAATAAATCATGCTAGTGCCCAAAATTCAGTTCTACTTTTAGCAATTCTATTTTCCACCATCATGATAGGTAATGCACGTTCAATGAAAAAATCGACTTTTACCATCGGGCCTTTGAGAAACCCATTTTTAGTTCTAGGGACTTTAGGTGCCCAACTGCTACATATATGGGCCATGTACAATCCCTTTATGGCAAAAATACTGGGCGTCTCACCAGTCTCTTTAAAGCATTGGTTAGGATGTCTTGTGTATGCCCTTTCGGCCTTGGTAGTGATCGAAATTTATAAACTAATTAGGCCTAGATTAAATTTTTAGAGTTGATATTTTAGGAGCGCCTTCCAAATATTTTTATTTCGTCATCGGGAAGTCTAAGCACTTCCACATGGCCTAGGTATTCGGCCTTAAATATTTCTTCGCTAGTGATAAGGGTTTTAATATAAAAAAAACCGACCCACTCCAAGTTAGGTGAACTAAATTTCTCGGATCTAGATATCATCAAATCCTTGTGCATGAATTTGAACTACCGCAAGCATCTTCTGCTAAAGAGTTGCTAACTTTTTTCTTCATAACTTAAGTAAAAATCAAGAGAATTCTAATGTCTAGCTAAACCAAGAGACGAGATTGTAAGTCAGAAGGGCCAACAGATAGGCCAAAACTGTATAACCTACAAAGATCCATATCGGAAAAAGTTTATTTCCTGATTCCCGTTTTAAAATGGCCAGAGTTGAAACACATTGCAAGGCAATGGCATAAAAAACTAAGAGAGCAAATCCTGAGGCCGCAAGAAGCCCACTATTTTGAATTGATTCGGCCAGACCACTAATATTTTCATCTGCACCTTCAATACCAAAAAAAGTTCCAAGAGTTCCTACAAAAACTTCTCTGGCCAAAAAAGATGCCAAAATAGCAACACCATATTTCCAATCGAGACCTAGAGGTTTAAAAATCGGTTCTAAGAATTGACCGATATGAGAAAGCCAGGAATTTTCCAAGTTTCCAGAGCCATTTGGAAAGTATCCAAGTACCCAAACGACCAAAGTAACAACAAAAATAATAGGGCCTGCTTTAGAGAAGAAGGCCCAAGCAGCAGAGAGTGATTTCCTAAATAAAGGAACAAAAGTAGGTAAACGATAAGGTGGAAGTTCAATAATATAGGGTGAATCAGATTCATCTTTTAATGTCGTTCTTGAAAGCAGTCCACTAACAATTAAGGCCATCGCAAGACCAAAGAAATAGAGTAAAAAGAAGGCCAGTCCCTGAAGGCCAAATACTCCTCCGAAAAAAGTTTTATCCGGAATTAAAACAGCAATTAAAAGTGTATAGACGGGAAGTCTTGCTGAACAGGCCATTAAAGGTATCGTAAGAATAGTAATCAATCTTTTTTTAGGGGATTCAATAGTTCTCGCTGCAAAGATTGCTGGGATAGCACAAGCATGTGCCGTTAGATATGGGATAAAGCTCCTACCAGAAAGGCCAAAAAGACTTAAAGGTTTATGACAGATTATAGAAGCGCGGGCCATATACCCACTATCTTCTAGGATCCCGATAATAAAAGTTAATATGAAAATTTGTGGAACAAAGACCAAAAAGGATCCAACGCCCCCAAATATGGCCTCATTAATAAAATCTTTTAAAACACCATCCGGAAGATATGAAGAAGTCACTTGCCCCATCCAAGCAAGGGTTGATTCCACCATATCCATTAAAGGAGAGGCCCAAGTAAAAATGGCCTGAAATAAAAATATCATAATCAGGGCAAACATGATTCCGCCCAAAAAATTATTTAAGAAAATTTTATCCAAAAAATTTTGCTTCTTTAAAATTACATCAGTCTTTGGCCCATAGGTCTGGTTTAACCCTCTGGACTTAATTACAATTTTTTCATCTTCCCATGTTTTTTCTGGGAGATAATTACCTGGGACTTTAAGCATATTTTTGATTTCATCTTTTAAAATATCTAGTCCATGTTTTTTCTTGGCCGAAATAGGAATCACCACAACTCCTAGATCACGGCTTAAGGAGCTGACATCTATTGAAGTTTTATTGGCGTAAATTTCATCCATCATATTTAAGGCAAAGATGATGGGGATTTTATTTTCTTTGACGTAGTTTAGAGTTTGCAGGGCAATGATTAAACTTCTTTCAAGTCTAGTGGCATCAAGAGTACAAATAATTCCCGATACATTATTTTGCTCTACCGCCTCTTGAAATTTTTGAAGAGCGATATCTTCATCTTTGGTAAGTGGATTTAAAGAATAAATACCGGGAAAATCAATAATTCCAATATTATCAAAACTACCTGATTTAATTTCAACAGTAACACCGGGAAAATTGGCAACCTTTTGTTGTAACCCCGTTAACCGATTAAATAAAAGGCTTTTTCCTGAATTTGGTTTTCCTATTAGGAGCACATTACCCATTCGTTTTTCTCGATATATAAATATTTTCCGCTACTTCTTGGGCCAAAGAGATAACACTATCTCCAACCTGATAAAGAGTAGGTCCATTAAAAGGAGTTTTTTTAAGACATGTGATAGACCCTGATTTTAAAAGACCCAACTCACCAAGCCTTAACTGAAAATCCTTAGGGATCTTTTCCCCTAAGCCTTCAATAATGGCATGGGATTTTTCTTTAAGTTCCCATAAAATGTCTGATCGTTTCATATCACCTCTTTCTTATCATTCTATCTACCATACAAAAGTTTCTATACTCAAATTTTTTTTACTTATGAGTCATTTTTCTCAACATGCACAAAGCACGTAATATCAGCAACTTAGGGCACGTACCCTAATGTAAGTGATAAAGATCACTAATGTTTTTTTTCACTACCATATAAAAGAGGGAGAAATTCTACTAGGATGACGCTGATTCTAACTAACAAGTGTGAGAGATATGGATAAAAATGTTCAGAGGATAAGAGATGTTCAGTATTTTGGTGAAATGGGAGGCATAGTCCCTGATATCAACCATGCTGCCACCACCACCTTTTTAGACCCCGACGATATGGAAAAAGTATTTCGGGGAGAATTAGAAGATCACTATCTCTACGGCCGACACTCCAATCCTACAGTAAATATGTTTTCTAAAAAGCTGGCAGCAATGGAAAGCATGCAAGCAGCTATTGGCGTGGCCTCTGGAATGGCGGCCATCGCCTGTACTGTTGAACAAATATTAATTGATGGTGGCCATATTATTTCTTCCAATACAATTTATGGTGGAACCTATGCGCTTTTCAACAATATTTTATCTAAAAGAGGAATCAAGGTAACTTTCGTTGACCCCTCTGACCTCCAGGCCTTTGAAAATGCCATCACCCCAGAGACTAAATTGATCTATACCGAATCGGTAAGTAATCCACTTTTAGCGATCAGTGATCTAAACTCCCTCGGTAATTTGGCCCGAAAAAATGGCATAAAGTTAGTGGTAGATAATACCTTCACTCCGCTTATTATCACTCCGGCCAAGTATGGTGCTGATGTAGTCGTTCACTCTTGTACCAAGTACTTATCTGGTGCAGGGGATCTCATCGGTGGCGCAATTTGTGCTGATAGAGAATTTATCGATAGTCTTCGTGACCTAAATACCGGCATGTCCATGCTTTATGGGCCCGTTATGGATCCTCGAGTTGCCTATGTTCTATATTCCAGACTTGATCACCTACATCTTAGAATGAAGGCCCATTCAAATTGCACGATGTATTTAGTTAATAAAATGAAAGAGGAAGGGATTGAGGGAATTATATATCCGGGACTCCCAGAGCACCCTCAACATGAATTGATGAAAGAAATGGCCAATCCTGGTTATGGTTATGGGGGAATCATTACTCTTGATCTTGGCACTATGGATAAGGCAAAACAACTAGCTCAACTTCTTCAAGAGGAGCAATTTGGTCTCTTTGCCGTCTCTCTAGGTTTTTCTAGAACCCTGATGAGCTGTCCGAGTGCTTCTACCTCCAGTGAAATCCCTGAAGATGAGCAGAAAAAAATCGGTCTTAAACCAGGTCTTATAAGATTTTCCATCGGATTCACTGGCGATGATGAGGTCATGACCAGAAGGTTTTTAAATTGCTATCGACAAGTATTTAATAACTAAATTTGCATTCCCACCTGCAATAAAAATCTGCCTTTAACATGGTCCGTAGAATATTGTGGCATCCAATTATAATACAATTGCACTCTTAAAAGCTCCATATAACTAAAACCAAGAAAAGGCAGCACATTCACTCCATTACAAGTAACTACATTACGTTTATATGTACTTTCGTTACAGCTTTTACTAGTTAATTGCTCACCTTTTGAAAATTGATACCCTGTTTTCAGGCCAAAGATAAACTGCCTATTATTATTACTTCCAGGCAGTTCAAATTCTAGTCCGACCAATGGAGAAATGGCCCAAACATTTGGAATATCAGTCAAAAAGCTCTGTGCTCCTTGATACAAAAGACTGACATTAGTTTTTAGATACGTGGGGAAAACAATATCCCAACGAGCGAAGTTCCATCCAACTTCAACAGCACTTCCTAAGGTAAGATAAAGTTGATTAGTTTTTGGGATATAATAAATCTCTTCATTTAAAAATGATGTACCGGCCTTTTTTAGAATTAATTGTTCACTATCTGGTAAAGAATCTACAAAGGCCGTTTTTATTTCTCCTAGTTTCTTCCTCATGGTGTAATTACCTCTACTGGCCTGATCTTTTTTAAGACCTAAATCCTTGAAATGGTAATCATATTTTTTGTATAACCGAAAAACATAGTCTAATTCTTTCTCTTTATTTTTCCTGCGCCAATCTTTAAAATCTTTTGCTTGAGCTATCACGACAGGAGGTTTTTCTCCCAAAAATCCTTTGATACAATGTTTATTATGCTTAGGCATTTCCTTAAATGAGTGACAAAGACTATAAAGTTGATCTAGAGATAATTGTAAGTTAGCAAAGAAATTATGTGGAATTTGATCTCTTCCCTTATCACATATTTTCTTTGCTTTTTTGTTCCCGGTTATAATCTCTTTTATACAAAAATAGGGAGTCCATTCATCACTATTTTCAAGACCGGGGTAATCAATATGTCCGGGATTTTTATGGGTCTGTATCAGGATAAAAGCATCGACCATACCTAAATAAAAGTCAAATTCTCTAAAACCTCTATCAAAAAATCCAAAGAAATGCCCTAATGGAGCACTCGCGGGGGGTAAAGACACTGCAGAGTTAATTAATCGATCCCTGATCTCTGGTATCCACGTGGTAATAAATGATAAATCCCTAGTGCTACTGGTCTCGACAAAGTTATTTGCTAAATCATGGATGTAATTAAAAAAGCTATCATGTCTTTTTTCAGTTTTTTTAGAACGCTCTTTATACAAATAATAGTTTGGATTAATCCAAACAAAAGCATCCTTTTTTGTGGCACCTAATTGCTTACCTATTTGATAGGATAAAATCAGCGGAGCATTATTAAAAACGCCACCATCTACAAAATATTTCTCTTTAATTTTATTTCCCTTACAAGGGAAGTACTTGTGTCTTGTTTTTTTAAGACAATGTTTTAGTTTCACCGGAGGAAATGCTATTGGGAAGGCCACCGAGGCCATAATAAGGTCAACTAATTGATCGTAGTCCTTTTCACTATCACCAGAAAAAGGCATGAGGATTTGTCTTTCTTTTTCTCCTTTAAACTTAAAGTTAGAAAGTATTGGAGCTTTACCTTTTCCTCTTCCTCTAATTCTTACAACTGCAACTTCTTCCATATTAGGAACTTCAATGTTTTGATTAACCTTAATTCCAATGGGATGAAATCTAGTTACCGCCACCCCTAAAACCACCTCACAATTTTTCTTAAATCCTTCATTCCATATTTCTTTTAACTTAGGAAGAATATCTAATCCTGCTCTTAAGGTAAAAAGTTGATCTGGTTTGGTCTCTTCTTTTTTAAAAATTTTATTGATGGAAAGAGGTACCCAGCCATCCCAGTAAAAACTTTTTGTCGGATTTAAAGTCGATTTCAAACTACATTTAGTAAAAATTGAAAGAAGAGAAGTATAGGCCCCTGCAGAAGCACCTGTTAAGTGAGTTAGCTTGGGCGCTTTTTTATTAACTGCTAGAAGAGAATCAAGGTAAAATAAAAACCCTGCTTCATAAGATCCTAGCGCCGCCCCACCACTAATGGTGTAATATATCTTTTTTTCAGCGAAAGAATTTAAGGGGATAATTGAAATTGCTAAAGTTAAGAGAACTGCTCTAAGCTTTTTTAGGTAATCCATGACCTTTCCATTTTTAAATTTAATAAATTTTATCCATCTCCTCTCAATTAAGCAATTTAGATTACTTAAGTCCCATAAAAAAGACGCTAAGAAAGGCAAACACCATTCCAATCGATTTAAAAGTGGTTATTGGTAGTTTTTCGACAGTTACATCCCAAAAAATACTAAAGACCATTTGAGCGGCCACGAGGAGAACTGTTGTCTTAACCGCTCCTAACTCGTAAATGGCCTCAGGAAAAAGCGCGACAATTAAAAGGCCTAAAACTCCTGGTATGAGATACCACCACCTCCAAGTAGTGAGGGGAGCTTTGAGGTGATAGATAGGGTTAAAAAGATCTGGAAAAAATTTAACCACTAGGTAGAAGGTAATCCCGAAAATAAAGGTCAAGGTCATGCCGATTAAAACCGTCTGCCCAACCCCAATTTGCAAGGACATTTCTTTATTTAAAGCGCCCTGAAGGATGCCAACCATTCCGATGATAATAGGAAGAAGATATATTAGTTTCATGAAATTATTCTACGTGGATTAGAGCGAAGAATTAAGTGATTTTTTAAAATCTTCAAGTCCAGATAAAAGTAAAGAGAGTCTTTGTACTCCTAGGGCCTGCTCTAGATCCTTTTCAAAGAGATCTAAAATCTTAACTAGTTTATTGGCCTTGCTTATGCCGGGCTGAGTTAAATGTAATTTCAGACTTCTTGCATCTTCTTCTTTCACCGTCCGTTTTAGCAGACCTTTAGACTCTAAGTTGGAGAGAATATGGCTCAATCCGGCCTTGGAAAAATTAAGTGCCTGACAGAGATGACTGGGAATAATTTCTGACTTTCCCTCTAATAGGATCGTGATCAAAACCAAAGACTGCATAAAACTAAGACCTTCTTTTTTTAAAAGAGGGGTCGAGGTCTGCAATAGCACCTGATGAATATCAAATATCGAAAATATTGGGCTCTCTTTGAGGTACTTTTTAATTTTCACATGTTGTTTCTAGGATAAATAGTTTAGCAAGTAAACTATTTACTTAGAAACTGTTGTTTACGGGGAGCAAAAGGCCTCCTAGTATGCCTCTAATTACTTTAAATTTAAGGATTCACCTATGCGCAATGATTGGAATTTGAAAGAAATTAATGAAATTTATCACCTTCCACTATTAGAGCTAATCTATCAGGCAGCAACAGTTCACCGTAAAAACTTTAATGCCCACAAGATCCAGGTTAGTCGATTAATTTCTATTAAAACTGGAGGTTGCCCAGAAGATTGTAATTATTGTCCGCAAGCGGCCAGGTATCAAACAGATATTGAAAAAAATGCTCTTATGAATGTTGATGAAGTGATCTCAATAGCTAAAGAGGCCAAGGCAACTGGTTCTTCAAGAGTTTGTTTAGGAGCTGCCTGGAGAGAAGTAAAAGATAATAGTGACTTTGACCAAGTTTTAGAAATGGTTAAAGAAGTTACCTCAATGGATATGGAAGTTTGTTGTACACTCGGAATGTTGAGTGAATCTCAAGCGAAGAAATTAAAAGATGCCGGTCTTTATGCCTACAACCACAATATTGATACGAGTGAAGATAATTATAAAAAAATTATTACTACTAGATCTTATGATGATCGAATGAATACCCTTTCTAATGTTAAAAAGGCCAAAATCTCTGTCTGTTGTGGTGGAATCATCGGTCTAGGAGAAACTGAGGAAGATCGATTTAAAATGCTTCAGTCTTTATCAAGTATGAATCCTCATCCAGCAAGTGTGCCTATTAACACTTTAGTAGCAGTAAAAGGAACACCTCTTGAGCAGCAAAAACCTGTACCTATTTGGGACTTAGTTAAAATGATTGCTACGGCAAGAATTCTAATGCCAAAATCTGTAATTCGCTTATCTGCAGGTAGAGAGGGCCGGTCCATGAGTGATCAAGCATTATGTTTTATGGCCGGAGCAAACTCAATTTTTGCAGGAAATAAACTTCTTACCACTCCAAATCCCTCCCTTGACCATGACCAAGTTTTATTTGAAACCTTAGGGTTAACTCCAACTGAGAGTTTTGAAAATTATCATGGATTATCTTAAGGCCCAGGTTCAAAACAAACTCCTTGAACGCCTTGATCAAGGAATTATTAGAGATCTATCTCCTATTCAAGGGGGGATAGATTTTTATTCCAATGATTATTTAGGTCATGCCAGATCATTTGATTTAAACGAGACAGTAAAAGCAAACTTAGAGGATCATCCTCTAGGTGCTACTGGTTCAAGACTTATAAGTGGTAATTCAAAACTTGTAATGGATCTTGAAGATGAACTGGCCATAAGATTTAACTCTCCTAGTGCTTTACTATTTAATAGTGGATTTGATTTAAACTTAGGTCTGCTCTCTACCATCCCTGGGGAAGAGGATATTATTTTATTAGATCAAAATATCCATGCATCTTTAAAACTAGGGGCCAAACTTAGCAAAGCTTCAAGAAATTATTTTCGTCACAATGATTTAGAACATTTAAAAGATCGTTTAAAGTTTTATCGAAATAAACTTGGAAATAAAAAAAATATCTTTGTAGTTGTTGAATCCGTCTACTCAATGGATGGTGATACAGCACCATTGATGGGCATGGTTGAGTTAGCACAAAAATATGATGCCCGTTTAATTGTTGATGAGGCACATGGTGCAGGAATATTTGGCCCTAATGGTCGAGGTTTTGTAAGTCACCTAGGGCTTGAAAATCAAGTCTTCGCCCGAATTGTCACTTTTGGTAAGGCCTTTGGAGCACATGGGGCAGTTGTTTTAATTGACCAGCTATTTAAGAAATTTTTGGTGAATTTCTGTCAACCTTTAATCTATACGACTGCCATGCCGGCCCACTCATTAATTTCCATTAGAGAGTCGGTACGACTCTGCCAGGAATCCTATATAAATAGACAAGGCCTATTTTTAAAAATTGAAAAATTTAAAAATGCCTTAAACCGGCCTTCTCAACAATCTCCTATTTTTTCAATTCCTATTCCTTCAATAATGCTCTTAAAAGATATTACCAAAAATCTAAGAGAAAATTCTTTTATGGTCTCTCCCATTTTTTCACCTACTGTAAAAAAAGGGACTGAAAGACTTAGAATTTGTCTACATACTTTTAATGATGACAAGGAAATTGAACAATTGGCCCAAGAGATAAGAAGATTCATATGAATATCTTTGTAACTGGAATTGACACCGATATTGGAAAAACCTTTATCTCGGCCATATTAGTTAATGCCTTTAAGGCCGATTACTTTAAACCTATTCAATGTGGCGATTTAACAGATTCAGATTCTCACAAAATATCAAAGTGGACAGAGGCCAAAGTTCACCCTGAAACCTTTCGCTTTAATGCCCCCCAAAGTCCTCATCTCGCGGCCAGCTTAGAAAATAGAAATATTAAAATAAGTGATATTGAGCTTCCTAAAACAAATAATAATTTAGTTATTGAAGGTGCCGGCGGACTTTTAGTTCCCCTAAGTGATGATGAATACATCATTGATATTCCAAAAAAACTAAACCTTCCTGTTATCTTAGTCTGTAAGAATTATCTGGGTAGTTTAAATCACACTCTTTTATCTATTGAGGCACTTAAAGAGAGAGGAATTGAAATCCTAGGTTTAATCTTTAATGGGCAAGAAAATCCTAAGAGTGAGGACTTTCTAGTAAAAAAAAGTGGCATAAAAAAACTCTTAAATGTGGATTGGGAAGAAGAAATTAATAAACAAGTAATTGAAAAATATAGTAGAAGGTTAGCGCAATGGATTTAAAATCATCACCTATTTGGTATCCCTATACCCAAGAAAAGCTGGCAGATGACCCCATAATTATTGAAAAAGCACAAGGTGCTTATCTTTATCCAAAGGGCGGTGAAAAGGTTTATGATGCCATCTCTTCCTGGTGGGTGAATATTCATGGTCATTCCCACCCCTATATTAATAAAAGGCTTAATGAACAGCTTTCCACCATGGAGCAAACTATTTTTGCCGGTCATACACATGTTCCGGCCATAAATCTTGCCAAGAGAATCTTAGAAAAATTAGGTAATAAATTTCATAAAGTCTTTTTTAGCGATAATGGCTCGACTTCAGTTGAATGCGCCTTAAAAATGTCCTTGCAATTTTGGAAAAACCAAGGAATTAAAAGACAAAAAATCCTCGCCTTTAATCATGGGTTTCACGGCGAAACCTTTGGAACGAGAGCTGTTGGAAACTGTCTTGAAAATATTAGTGAACTCTGTCAGGGGGTCTTTGAAATAGATTTCATAGAGGCCCCAATACCTGGAACCACTTTATCTCAGCTGGAAGAAAAACTTGCTAGTAATGATTACGCCGCCTTTATCTTTGAACCTATTATTCAAGGTGTAAGAGGCATGGTGATGCAAGATATAAATGTTTTAGATAGCATGATTAAATTATGTCAGGAAAAAGAAATTCTTTGTATTGCTGATGAGGTCATGACCGGTTTTGGTAGGACGGGAAAAATGTTTGCCATCGACTACCTAGAAAACAAACCCGATATCGTTTGTTTGGCCAAGGCCTTAACAGGAGGAACTCTTCCTCTGGCCCTAACTGTTTGTAATGAAAAAGTTCATCAGGCCTTTTATAGTGATGATCTCTCCAAGGCCTTGCTCTATGGGCACTCTTTTGCAGGCAATGCCCTTGGATGTGCTGCTGCCCATGCCAGCTTAGATCTTCTCGAAAAAGCAGAGACGATCAATTCTATTGAAAAGATTAATTCTTACCACCTTGATTTTGCACAAGAGGTAAAGGGAAGTAATTTCAAAACGCTTTTTAAAGATATAAGAATAATGGGGACTATTATTGCTCTTGAATATAAATCCAATTCAAAAAATGGATATTTTAATGAGCTAGGCCCTAAAATGAAAAGTTTCTTCCGAGATAGAAATGTTTTGCTTAGACCTTTAGGTAATGTCATCTATATTATTCCACCCTATTGTTCTAAACAAGATGATTTAAAACTTGCTTATGAAGCAATATGGGATTTTAGTGAGGGATTAAATGATTAGTTTAAAAGATTTATTAAATACAGTAGTTGAAAATCCAAATCTTCACCATCGATGGCTCTATACCATCAGTTATTTAGAAAATTCTGGTGCCAAAAAAATCATGCGCTATCAACCTCATTCAGATTTAAGTCTTGAGATTCTCAAGCATACTGCTGAAGAGGCCAGACATGCTTATTTTTTTCGCAAACAAATTGAAAAAATAAATTTTGATCCGGATCTTAAAGTTAAGCTATTTGGAGGTTTCAAGGCCAAGAATTTCCTTCATCTTTTAGATGTTAAGATTATGAAAGCGCTAAAAAAAGAGATGAAATTAAATACCGAGGATTTGTATTATTTCTCCTATCTCTTAACCACTTATGCCATAGAGCTGCGGGCCGATAGTTTGTTTGGTCTATATGAAAAGACTTTAAAGGAAAAAAAGATTCCTATTACTCTGCTTTCTGTGATCAAGGAAGAGGAAAACCATCTTAGAGACATTGAGATACAGATAGATAGACATTCCCGCCTTCTTCCCTTTAAAAAAGTCGCTTGTAAATTTGAAGAAGACTTATTTAATACTTTTATTTCACAAGTGGAAAAAGACATTGAGCATAATTGCGGCCCTTTGAATTAATTGCTAAATTGGGCCTGTGATAAGGCAAAAATCTACTCAATTTTTAAATAAAAATAAGTTTGAAGGAACGATTCTTCGCATCACCTACCAAAATAGTGAAAATGGTTGGTCAGTCATAAAAGTTAGGCCTAAAGAAAAACCCTCCTTTAAATTAACAGTTATTGTTCAACAGTTAGGCTTGACGCCCGGTGCCTTCCTGGAATTTGAAGGTATCTGGAATGATCACCCAACGTTTGGCAAACAATTTAAGGCAAACAAGGCAATGCCTAAAACACCTGAAGGTATTGAAGGCCTTAAGAGTTTTCTGGGATCTGGTTCTTTAAAGGGTATAGGTCCTTCAATTGCTGGAAAGATTGTCAGAAGGTTTGGGGAAGATACCCTAGACATACTTGATAACAATCCTGAAAGGTTAATTGAAATATCTGGTATTTCTCAGAAAAAGCTTGAGGTAATTAAAAAATCTCTCGAGGGCCAAAAGAACCTTAGGGAAATCATGATTTTTCTGGCCGGGCACAATATCAAAGGTGCTCTGGCCTCCAAAATTGTTAAGGCCTATGGAAGTAATACGGTGAAAGTCCTTAAAGATGATCCTTATAAAATATCCCAGGAAATTTATGGCATTGGTTTTATTACCGCTGATGAAATGGGGGTTAAATTAGGTTTTGAAAAAGACTGTAAAAAAAGAATTATTGGAGGAATTAAATACATCCTTTCTGAAGCGAGAAATGATGGGCATTGTTTTCTAACCCGGGATCAAATTCTAAAAAAGGCCGAAGAGCTCTTAGAAATTAATCTTGGGAGTCGGATCGATTCTCTTTTAAAAAATGAAGGTCTTAAATCTAGAAATATGGAAAAAGGCATGGGTTATTTTTCGGATGACCTGTATTGGGCAGAAGAATATATTGCTAAAACAGTTAAAACTTTAAAGAAATCCCCCGTAGAGGATCAAAAAGAGCTTACTAGCAAATGGTGTAAGCTATACTGCAAACGTCATGAAATTAATCTTAGCGAAGAACAGTTTGACAGTATTCAAGGTGTTGTTGCCTCCCCTATTTCTCTTTTAACTGGTGGCCCTGGTGTGGGAAAGACAACAATAACAAGAGTTTTAGTTAGACTATTAGAAGCTATGAATAAGCATGTTACCTTAGCGGCCCCAACGGGAAGGGCCGCACAAAGAATGAGTGAGGTAATTGGCACCAAGTCACAGACAATTCATCGAATGCTCATTTGGGATCCAAGAAAAAAAGGTTTTCAAAAAGATGAAGAAAATCCCCTGTGGACAGATTTTTTAATTATTGATGAGGCCTCGATGCTGGATGTAAAATTAACTGCCTCTTTATTTAAGGCCTTGCGGAAAAACACCCAAGTCTTATTTATTGGAGACCCAGACCAGCTTCCCTCTGTAGGACCTGGGAATTTTTTAGGCGATTTAATTTCTTCGGGATCCATTCCAACTTTTAAACTAACCCAAGTATTTCGCCAGGCAAAAGAATCTAAAATCATTTCCTTCGCCCATGAAATAAACCAGGAAAATATCCCTAAAATAAATACCCCCTTGGAGCATCCACATCTTTGGAGAGAAGAGACTAGAGAAGATTGTCTTTTTATTGACTCAGATGAGCCCACGAGGGAACAAATGAACTTTATAGAGAAGGTAAAAAGATCAAGCAATTTTTCTGTTCCTGAAAAGTTTGAACATGTAGATTTGAAAGAACTGGCCCAAAGCACTAATACTGCAGATGACTTGAAAATTTTAAGTAAAAAAACTCATCCTTTTTCCACTTTAAAATATAATTTGACAGCAACCGAAATGATTAAAAAGTTGGTGGGAGAAACCATTCCAAAATATTTAGGAAGTGTGGAAGTACAAATACTCTCTCCCATGATTAAGGGACCTCTCGGAACTGGAAATTTAAATCTCTTAATGCAAAGATCTCTCAATCCACCTGCAACTTACAAGGGTGAGATTAATACTTTTAAGGGGATTTTTCGCGAGGGGGACCGAGTTATTCAAAGGAAAAATAACTATGATCTAAATGTCTTTAATGGGGATATTGGAACTATTAGGAAGATAACCTCCCAGGCCCTTGAAGTTACTTATGGTGAGGGCCTAAGAGGTACCGTTGTGGAATACGGTAGGGAAAATTTAGACGAACTTGATCTGGCCTATTCTATAACCATTCACAAATCGCAGGGAAGTGAATTCCCCGTGGTGATAATTCCTATTACAACAAGTCATTTCACCATGCTTTTTAAAAACTTGATCTACACTGGCCTAACTAGAGCAAAAACATTGGCCATTTTTGTTGGATCCCGAAGGGCCATGGCCATGGCAGTAAAAAATGATGCCAAACAAGGCAGGCAAACTGCCTTGGCCCAATTATTAAATCAGGATATGTTCACCGTTAAATAAACAAAAAAAACAGCAAAAGATATTATTAATACAATACCTAGAATGTCCATTGTTCTCATCTATGCCCCCTTCTACTAATTAGATGCATAAACCAGGCCAATTTTTGGGTGAGCATTTTTAGGTAAATTGGTGTCGGCCTGACACCTCTAAGGGCAGTTAGACCCTACTTTGTGGATAAAGTGGCAATGGAAATATAGCACCTTCTATAGGGGCATCTTGAGCATAGGTGGCCGCATTTTCACTAATATCTTCTGCTTGAGATGCTAAATTAAGAAGTGAAAAACCGGCAAAATGTTGATCATGAATTTGAGATCCTACTTTTATAAAAAGCTCTCTTGCTCTCTTTGCATGGCCTTTAACTGGATCTGCTTGACCGGTCTTGGCCTTTACTCCAGCAGCACAAAGTTTAATAAGGCCTTTTAAAAAATCGCCCATTAGTCCTTCTTTGTGAGCAGCATGCCATAGTGCCTCAAGCCAAACATGTCCTTCCCAATAATAACCATAATTATAAAGATCTAAGGCATATAAAAAGGTCTCTGACTCCCAAAATTTTTTTGGATCCATAGGTGGTGGATTTAATTCAACTTGCCCTTCCATATGACCACCATCTTTTTCAGGATGAATATTTTTTCCTGGTACAAATGTATAATGGGGGAACTTCTTATCGGGAAATAATCTTTTTGCTGACATACGTTTATTTAATCCTATAAGCGGTTAAAATAAAAGGTTTTTAACTTTCTAAAGAAGGTAAAATGTGCGATTTTATTTTAATGGAACACAACAAAAATCAACTAGGAGAGCAAGATTCTCCTAAAAGTGCACTATTAAATCTACTTTTTAATATCGTAATTCCTGTTTTGATTCTTAGTAAGTGGACTGATGAGGCCCATTTAGGTCCCGTAAAAGGACTGATCGTGGCACTGGCATTTCCTGTCATATATGGTGCCTGGGATTTGTTTTCAAAAAAGAAATGGAACTTTGTCTCAGTACTAGGTGTTGTCAGTGTTCTCTTAACTGGCGGCCTGGCACTTTTTAAATTAGACGGATTTTGGTTTGCGGTTAAAGAAGCTGCTATTCCGGGAATAATTGGCATAGTCGTTTTATTTACAGCAAAGAGTAAATATAACTTGGTTCGCATGTTGATTTTAAGTCCCAAACTTATAAAAGTAGAGGTTTTAGATGCCATTATTAAAGAGCAAAAGTTAGAGGTACCTTTTGAAAAGTTAGTGATAAAAACTACTTACTTTTTTGTCCTCTCTTTTGTCGCCAGTGCGATTTTAAATTTTGTCTTGGCCATCGTTATTTTAAAATCTCCTGCAGGCACCCCTGAATTTAATGCTGAGCTCGGAAAGATGACTGCTCTTTCCTTTCCCGTGATTATGATTCCCTCCATGGCAATTTTGATTTTTTCTCTTTGGTTCTTGTTGAGGGGGATAACAAAAATGACAGGTGTTCACTATAACGAAGTTATTCGAAGCTAATTGACCTCAAACATCCATAAAACTGATTTTTCAATAGTGTGCTGAAACTCGCCCTTTTTAATTTGTCCTATTCTTCCATGTCCTGGTAGCACCCATTCAATATCTTTAAACTTTTTCATTTTATCCACTGAGGTAATTTGCTTTTCCCAAGAGTACCAACAATATTTGTGAAATGAGCTAAACATCTTAAGCTTTTTCATCCATGCATAATGATCGCCAGTGAAGAGGTACTTATCTGCAAAAACTAGGACCTGAGAGCCTTTAGTATGGCCTGGAGTATGAAACACGATTCCATCATCAAAGGTGGTTTCTTCCTCTGTTAAAACGAGTTCTGCATCTTTAATTTTATCTGTAACATCATATTGGTTGATAATTCTTTTGGCCCCAAAGTGTTTAGCATATTTTTCACTATCACCAATATCATCTTTATGAGAAATCCAGATGTATTTAATTCCTCCCATTGCTTCAAACTTTTTAACGAGATCTTGAATAAATCTAGGGGAATCTATGAGCCAGTTTCCTTTGTCAGACTTTATAAAATAACTATCGGCCCCAAAAGTTTTTTCATTATTAAATCCATTTATATAAACAGGGCCATCTATATGTTTGGGAAAGGAATCTCTTGCGGCCTTTAGATTCTTCTCCCCTTCTATGCCAATACTATTTACCGGACAGGAAAGAAGCGCCTGTTTAGCAAAAAAGGTTTCTTCATCATTTTCTGGTTGTTTAAAAACGAAAGAGTAATCTCCCTGATCAGTAAAAATACTAGGAGCAAACTTTCTGCAGGCATCGCAATTTATACAAGTTTTATCTACGAAAAATTTACCCGTGATATTTTCTTCAACTTTATTATTTGAATTCGCCATGAGGTGAAGATATCATGAAACAGTTGGGACGGTCTATCTCTGTCGCGTCGAGCTAAGTCCCTCTAGGTCACCATTTAATCTATATAGCTCTGATTCCATCTTGTGATTTAAAATCTGATATTTTTTGGTATTGGCGCGAATTTTTTGAATTTCTTCTTTTAAATTTTCTACAAATTGTCTGTTTTTTCTAAGGTCTAGTTTTAATCTACTATTTTTCTCTCTTAAATCTTGAACCTTTACTGTTTCAATTTTAAAAACAGAAGTAATCTCTCTGATTTCTTTAGTTAAGGCATTCGTGATTCTGTCTTTATCTCTAAGTACTGATCTTACTTTTCCCTCATAGTCTTTTAGAGTTTCTTTAACTCCTTTTTCCTTTTGTCTCATGAGCTTAATAATATTTATTTCACTACTTTGAGATTTTTTTAAATCAGTAGTTAGCTCTTTTGTTTTTGAGAGGGCATCAGATAGGTTAATTTTTAACTTAGTAATTGTAGTTTCTTTGTCATGTAATTCATTTTTTATTACATTTTTCTCATGTTCTAGATGGCCTAGCTCATCTTCTAGTACAAAAGTCTTTTCTTTTAACCCTTCGATAATATTGATGGATATCTCTTCATCACTTTCTAGCATTTTTAATTTATCTTTAATTTCCGGAAGAGATTGATTATCTTCTAAAAGCCTATCCTGTCCTATTTTAAGCTCATTTATATTAGTTTTTAATTGCTTAATTTCAGCATCTCGGCTATCCCAAACGGCCTTGGCAAGTCCACCTCCACTTCCGCGATTTAAAAACTTAAATACATGTTTATTTTTCTCAATTAAGTCATTAAAACTTTTGTAAATATTGCCCATAAAAAATCTCCTATAGGCAAATTATAACAGGGGAGAAAAGTTTAAGATGATTGGGGAGGCAATTTTTTCCCCTTCAAAGGAAAAAGGGGCCTAAACTAGGCCCCTTTTAAAATGATCTTAGTGACATCTTTTCCATTTCAAGTGGTACACAAGTCCAGCCTTGAAGTCGGCAGAATCAACAGTAGCAAGAGCTTCATCTTTTTTCCTGTTAGATCTAACCATCATAGAAGTATTAACCCTTAAGTTAACATCGGCCCCACAACGTGACCAAACTAGAGCAGCAAGAGTTAGTGGACTACTTAAAGTATAGTCATCATCAAAGCCACCTCTAAATCTTTTTTGAAAAGTAGGCCCTTTGTTACCCGCAAAAAAGTATTCCGCTCTAAATTTGGCCTGACCACCTCTTGGCAGAGAGACAAACCCTCGATAGTCAACATCAACAATAGATATGCTCATTCCTTGGGGAACATGAACTGGAATGGCCACGTTACATGACTTTCGAGCTATTCTTTTTCGGCCGCCGGCCTCGACGTAAAACTCGTCAAAAAGAATACTGAGTGACTTTCCATCAGGACTTAGAGTCGTAGTTGCAGATCCGGATGGACAACCGTTACCACCGTATCCTGGATGACCTAAATAAATTCCTGCCTGGGCCGGGCCTCCAAGAACCATTAAGATACCAATTAGACCAATAATCATTTTCATTTAAAACCTCCTTTTGGTTTGGATTTTATTAAAACCAACATACTCGTTAGTCTTAATTACAAGACCAAAGTATTTCACTTAAATTTCTTTTAAAAGAGCTTTATATTTTAACGTCATTAAACTGGACCACGTGGTTCACTATAAGATCAGGCCGCGCCAGGTGGAACAGATATTTTACACACGGCCATTTTCTAACATGAGTTTAATCAAGATTGTGATAGTCAAAAGTAATGAAGGAGACGCTTATGAAAAAATTAATTCTTATAATCTTTTTAATCAGTACAAATATTTGGGCCAGTGAAAAATTCACCTTTGGAGACATATCTTTAAGGGGGAGTGGATGTAAACGGGGAACGGCCCAGGTAGTAAAGTCCCCAGATGATCAAGTAGTTTCAATTCTCTTTGATGAATTCAGTGTTGAAGTACCCAATTTAAGTAGTAACAATGATAATGATAAAAAAGATATTGATAACCCGTCCCCTGCCTCTCGCTTCAGTGAAAAGCTTGATCATAAAACCTGCAATATTATTTTAAATTCTAATTTAACTAATGGAGAAAAAGTCACTCATCTAGAGTTAACACTAGATTTTAGAGGTTTCACCCAAGTTCAAAAAGGTGCCATGGCGCAGTTTAAAGGTAGACTTATGAACTGGAATGGCCCGCAAAGATCTAAAAAAATTATGAAACAAGTTTTTGTAAATAAAATTTGGAAGGCCGGACAAGACGATGACTGGGCATTAACCAAAACCCTTAAAATTCCCATAAATGGCCCATGTTCAAAAAGAGGAGATCGACAGTTTAAGGCAATTATAAAAACAACGCTTCAAGCAAGACTGCTGGGAAGAAGGCCACTTGAAGAAGCTTTTGCCTTGGCGGCCATGGACTCTGGAGACCTAACTGGAACGCTTAAGATGAAAATAAAAACAGCAAAATGTAAAAAAAATAAATATACCATTAAAAGAAATCATTCCAGATATAGATCTAGATATAATCATTTTGGTAGAAGATATGGTTTTAGAAGGAGATGACAGTGCCAATATGGCCCTCAAAAGGGGGCCATAAGTTTAAAAACTATGACTTCTAACGTATTTTCTAAATTTTCTCTCTTATAGACTTGGATAAAAATGTTTTTTTTTCTACAAAGAAGTTAGGAGTATTCATGACCTTAACGGAACAATTAAAAATTCTTCTAGATAACTATTTTGAAAAATATCCACATATGAGCATAAACGCTCTAGCGAAAAAATCTGGTGTAGGTGCATCGACCCTTCGAAGAATTATCAATAATTCCCTAAAGGGAAATCCTTCTTCTAGTACCGTTTTAAACCTCGTTAGCGCTACCACTAAAGAGAGAAAGCTTGCAACTATTTTAAAAATAATGAAAGGCCCTATTGGGATATTGCTTAACTCATCCTTCGGCCATTTTGTGGAGGAAGAT
>QNFX01000027.1 GCA_003650125.1 Campylobacterota bacterium | reverse complement strand
GAACAATTCTAATGACTAATATTGGTATTTTTTGGTGTTTTGAAACTAAAAAAGCTAGTCTCAAATTTTTGATTCTGTATAATCTTAGATAATTTAAAAGAAACTTTATGACCATCAGGATAGGTCACCCTAAGCTCCGATAAATCAGAAAAAATTTCGCTCTTATTTTTAAAGATCAATTCACTCTCTTTAACACCAAATTTTTTTAAAGAGCGAGAATTAAAACTTAATACCGCTTTACCATTACCCTTTGTCACCCTATAAAGCTTATTGTTTATAAGCCCCATTCTTAGGGAATCTAAAAGGCCCGTAAGGCCTGTACCGTCTGTGTTTTTTTCTGTTACCTCTCCCTTTTCACCTTCAATAAATGGAGGTCTATAAACCCAACTCTTTTGTCTATTGGATATGAAAAGGATCTTTTTAGGTTTTTCTACTTCAAAGCGAATATTACTGGGATATTTATAGGATAATTCTCCCCAGCTTTTTTTTTCTTTTTTAGTAAGAGAACTTATATATATTTGTTCAAAGGATGCTGAAAAGCTATTAGGAAGAAACTTTTCTTTTCCAAAAACCGGTAAACTTAAAAATAAAAAGATTAAAAGTATTTTCATATTATTGAATCTGTACCGAGACACATTTAGATACTCCTGGCTCCTGCATGGTTATTCCATAGAGAGTATCATTTAAAGACATCGTTTTTTTATTGTGAGTAATCAAAATAAACTGAGATTGGTTAGATAGTTCCTTTAAGAGTTCATTAAATCTTCCAACATTGGCCTCATCAAGTGGAGCATCGACCTCATCTAAAAGTACAAATGGTGAAGGCTTGATTAGAAAAATTGCAAATATTAAACAAACGGCCGTGAGCGCTTTTTCTCCCCCGGACATAAGTGTAACATTTTGCATCTTCTTTCCGGGAGGTTGAGCAACAATATCTACTCCGCACTCAGGATCTTCAAAACTTCCCACAAGTCTAAGGTCAGCATTCCCCCCGCCAAAGATGATAGGAAAAATTCTTTGAAATTTCCCTTTCACTTCATCAAATGCAATTTTAAAACGTTCTTTTGATTTAAAATCAATATGTTCAATCGCTTTTTCAAGATCTTCTAAAGAGGAGATTAATTCTTGTTCTTGCTCTCTTAGAAAATCAAATCTCCTTTTTTGCTTTTCGTAATCTTTTATTGCCTGCCAGTTAATATCTCCTAGCTGGTAGAACTCTTTTTTATTTTTATTTAACTTACCTTCAAAATCCTTAACCTCACCAGGAGCACGTTTTTTAAACTCATAGGAAACTTTTTGGATCTCTTCTGGCCCAAACTCCGTCTCCATTTGAAAAATCGCTGTCATATCATGAAGCTGGCCAATATTTTTCATCTCTAGAAAGCTACCAACTGATTCTCTTAAATCAATATGATGTTTTTCAAAAATATTTTTTACGACACTTTCTTCTTCATCAATGTATTGGGTAAGTTTAACTTGAATCTGCGCCACATCTTTATCTGCCTTGGCCATTTTCTTGTCTAAAACTTTAACTTGATTATCACTTTTTGAGATTATCTTCATCACCTCTTCAAGCTCATCCTTAATCATTCCAAGAACATCTTTTTTATTATTTAAGGTATTAGCTATTTCCTTATTACTCTCACCTAAGGTTGTAATTTCTCCAGCGATATCTTCTAAGACCTCTTTTTCTTCAATGATTTTATCATTATCTTTTTCAAGTCTTACGTTAAGCCTGGTGATTTGATTATTGATATCTTCGATTTGAGAAATTAAATCTTTAGTTCGATCTTCATAAGAACTCAGTTCAAGTTTATTTTTATAAAAATCATCTCTACCTTTTTCATAGGTCATTTTTTCAAGGCCTATTTGTTCATCTTGATTTTTATAACTTGCCTTCAATTCTTCACGCTTATCTATATATTCAGCTAGCTCTTTTTGCAGTTTTTCCTCTAACTCTAAAACTGTCACTTTCTTTCCAGAGATATCGTTTTTTCTGTCCTTTAATGTTTCAAGTCTCTCGGAATTGCTCTGAATATTTTTTAAACGCATCTCAAAAGAAGAACTCTTAGCTGCATGGTCTGTTTTGGCATCAGTTAATTGGGTTCTAACTGATTCTAAAAACTTTTCATTTTCAAGTAACTCTTCTCTAGTTTTTTCAAAACCAGGAATAAACTCTCCTAATATTGTTTCTTTTTCTTTTAGTTCCGCATTTAACAGGGAAATCTTATTGTTTCTTTCAATAATTCCTTGAGAGTGATTTCGCAGAGGTCTTAAACTTAAGTAAGTCCCTTCCTCGCGATTTTTAACTAGAACTTCCCCATCTAAAGAAACTAAGGCCTTAAAGTTTGAATCTTCATTAATTTTAGAAATATTTTCAGCTGAAAGCTCTGGGACGATATAACACCCTTTAAAAAGAGGAGTTAATTGTGCTTTATATTTGGCATCAATATTTAATATATCTTCAAGAGCATAAATCTCAGAAAATCCTAAATCTGCAACGTTAGTACTACTAACTTTTATTTTTAAAAGCAGATCAAGTCCCATTGAATTGTTGTCTTTAAGCCAGGAAAAAATATTTTCAAAGGAATACTCTGTCCCCCAGACTGTTTCAGAAATCTCACAAAGAAGAGATTCAACTGCCTTAGTGTATTTATCATCACATTCAAACAAAGGTCCAAGCAGTTTTAAATCTTTTGAAAAATCAGATCTAAGAAAATGAGAGGCCCCCTCTTCTATTCCTTCAAAAGAATTATTCAAATTTTCAAGGGAACTCATATTTGAATTTATTTGGGTCAACTCTTTTTCTTGAATTCTCTTCTGCTCTTCTTGATTCGTATAAATTTTTCTATTTTTTTCTATTTTTTTGGATAAGCTTTCCTTTTGATCTTCCAGTTCATCCAAATATTTTTTGGACTTATTAACACTTTCTCTTTCCTGGCTAATTTCATCAGAAAAACCAAACGCATTTTTCTCTAGTTCTTCTATTTCCTTATCTGTTCTTTCAAGTTGAAAAAAATATTCTTCATTTAAAGAAGTATTTTTAATCAGCTCTCTTTCAACAACAGATATCTCTTCAGTTTTTTCTTTTATTTTTTCATCAAGAGTCTCAAGCTTGGCGATTTTACCATCAAGGCCTAATTTCATCTCTTCTAATTCTTTTTCCCACGTAGTGAAATCCACTCCCTCTTCTTCAAGGTTTTGAATTCGCGAGAGAGTCTCTTTAAGCTCACTTAATTTGATATTTCTCTCTTCAATAACCGGTTTAACTTCGGCAATATCATTTTCTCTAGATTTAATTTCTTTTTCTTTGGCCCCAGAGTTTTCTTTTAAAAATTTAAGTCTCTCTTCTTTTGCTGCAAGATCGCGAGAAATTTTATTGTATTCTGCCTGACCAGCATCAATTTTCTCTGTCAGTTCAGTTTTTTTAATAGCATCCTTTTGAGTTTCTAGTTCTAATTTATCTTTTTCAGTTTTCCACGTTTGAAGATCGATGATTGACTGATTTATCGTTATTTCTCCATCCTTTAAATTTTTCAAGCAATTATAAACTTTATGAGAATGAACGATTAACTCATAATTTTTAATCTTTTCTTTTAAAGTCTTGGCCCTATTGGCCTTCTCCGCCTGTTTTTGTAAAAAACTTAAATTAGATTCGATTTCTGTTTTAATATCCGCCAGACGCTTTAAATTAGTTTGAGTCTGCTCAATTTTTTTAAGGGATTCTTTTCTTCTAGCTTTAAACTTAGTAATCCCCGCCACCTCTTCAATCATCGTTCTTCGCTCAAGAGGTTTGGCCTGAATAAGTTTGTTTATCTCTCCTTGAGCAATAATAGAGTAGGATTTTGCCCCCGCCCCAGTGTCCATAAAAACTTCTTGAATATCCTTAAGCCTACAGGGCATGGAGTTGATTCTAAATTCACTCTCCCCATTTCTATAAAGTTTTCTGGTAAGTTGAATCTCTGATGGAGAGGCCACCTTTTGGCCAATATGAATATGCTTCCCTTCATGGTTATCAAGAACCAAGGTAACTTCGGCCCAAGATGCCGGTTTGTATTTTGAAGATCCTGAAAAGATAACATCTTTCATCGATGTTCCCCGCAGGTGTTTGGCCGACTGCTCCCCCATTACCCAAAAAAGGGCATCAACCACATTAGACTTTCCACATCCATTTGGTCCTACAATTCCTGTAATCCCATCTTCAAAATGGATGGTGGTTCTATCTTTAAAAGATTTAAATCCGTGAACTACCAGTCTTTTTAATTTCACTTTAATCCCTTGCGAAAGGCCTTTTAAATTGCCAATTTTCCTTAAAATATCCCATCTTAGCCCTCATTTGGCACTAATTTTTAACACACCATAAGGGCCCGTTTGGAGATACTTTACTTGCGAGAATTACCCTTCTGGAATAGAGGTCTACTTAGATCAATAATTTCAAAGGTTTAAGCTTGTTAATGTATGGCGATATGAAGCTGGAAAGTAATTGGTCTATTTTAGTGTTTATACTAATATTTCTTATCTAGAAAAAATGGTCGGAGCGAGAGGATTTGAACCTCCGACCCTCTGCTCCCAAAGCAGATGCGCTACCCCTGCGCTACGCTCCGACATATTCTTGATAGGTAAAGGAAGTTTTATTGAAAATTATAAGCTTTGGCAATCTCTTTCCCGAAAGAATTGCACCGCCGAGGCAGCGGCCTTGGCCCTATGAGAATTACTGGCCTTCCAATCAGGAATCATTGCCAGTGTATTCTGGCCCTCGGGAATAAAGACTGGGTCATAACCAAATCCTTTTTCGCCTTTAATTGCATGAGCGATAGTTCCTTTTAGGTTTCCTTCAAAGAAAAAAATCTCTTGAGGATTCAAATAAAAACACAGAACACAAGTAAAAGAGGCCTCTCTATTTTCCCCTAGTTTTGTAAGGAGAAGTTCATTTTTCTCAGCGTCAGTTAGATTCCCCCCGCCAAACCGAGAAGAGTGAATCCCTAAATCATTAGGAAGGGCCGCGACATTTAGTCCTGAATCATCAGCAAGAGCTGGCCTTTTAAAAGCTTGGTAATACTTCTCTGCTTTGAGGTGAGCATTTTCATAATAACTATTGCCCGTTTCTTCTACTGCTATTTTTTCTGGAGGAAGCTCAAGCTTAAATTGTTGTAAAGGAGCAAAGTAATTTTTTAGCTCTTCTAATTTATGAGTATTACTGGAGGCGAGAATAAAGTTCATCACTTTAAAACTCTCTCCTGTTCAGCAAAGACACTTTTAAGAGAGCTTTTGCCGGCAGTTAGTAAGGCCTCGAGTTGTTCTTGCGAGAAAGGTTCGCCTTCTGCTGTTCCTTGAATTTCGACAAATCTTCCGCTTCCCGTCATGACTAGATTTAGATCAGTTTCACAGGTGGAATCCTCTTCATAATTTAAATCAGCGATGACTTTTCCCTCTTTGGTTACACCAATAGAGATAGCTCCTAGAGAATCTTTTAAAGGCGATTCTAGGATTAGTCCCTCACTCATTAGTTTTTTAACAGCAAGAGAGAGAGCTACATAGGCCCCAGATATTGAGGCGGTTCTAGTTCCACCATCGGCGACAAGAACGTCACAATCGATCATTACAGTTCTCTCACCTAACTTTTTAAAATCAACTACTGCTCGAAGAGCTCTACCAATCAGCCTTTGAATCTCCATAGTTCTACCACCAACTTTACCCCGCTCTCTGCGATTTCTGGTGTGAGTAGAAGATGGCAGCATGGAGTACTCTGCGGTAACCCAACCAATTCCTTGATCGCGCATAAAGGAGGGAACACTTTCTTCTACAATTGCTGTTACATGAACTTTGGTATTACCAAATTCTACAATTACGGAACCATGCGCATATGGATTAATCCCTGGTGTGATAGTTATTTTTCTGGGTGTTTCCCGTTCTATGATCGTCATGAGAATCCTTTGGACATATTATGTTAAGTGTCTTAATTACCTGAATAGGAATGGAAAGACCACAGATAACACAACACATTCACTTGGCCTCAGTTGATTCTACTCAGCTCTATCTCAAAGAACATTTAGAAGATGGAAACATACTAATTTCTGCTGAGGAACAAACCCACGGAGTAGGCAGACAGAAAAAGAAATGGGTTCACCAAAAAAATTCTCTCGCCTTCTCTTTCACTTTAAAACCTTGTGAGGTTCCAACTTTAACCCCATTAGAAGTTTCAGTATTAATTGCCAAATTTATAAAAGAAAACTTCGCTTTAAAATTAAAACTCAAATGGCCTAATGATCTATTAAATGAAAAAGGTGAAAAATGTGGTGGCATTCTTATTCAAAACATTGAAGGCAGACTAATTGTCGGAGTAGGAATTAATCTTTCAATGGAGCGACCTATTGAAAAACGTGAACTCTACCCACCTGGGTACTTTAAAATTATTACACCTAATAAGGAACTCATCCGAGATATTTATTCTTTTATTTTAAATAATAGGTCGACTCCTGACGAGATCAGAGATTTATGGGAAGAGAAATGTATTCATCTAGGTAAACAAGTTGAAATTGATAACATCACTGGAGTATTTGAGGGAATTGGTGAAATCGGTGAGGCCTTAATAAGAAGTGATGGAATAATTAGAGTTTATTCAGGCCAGCTTAATCCTCTGACTTAGCAATTTCTTTTATCTCTTTTCTTATTAGATTTTCGGCCAATTCAGGAATTACTTCCCAGGCCACTTTCTCAAGAGTTTTTTCACAATATTTTTTTACTTCCATCTCAATTAAAGGCCCAATACTCTCTTTTATTTTGGCCATAATTTCATCGGAAATCTCTATAGGAGTAGTAATCGATTCCGTAACCTCTCCCTTGTCTGCCTCAATCGCTACGATCTGAGTTTCATCAGCGGCCCAAAAATCTTCCGGAGACATATCTTCGTCAATATCTTCTTCAATATTAATTTCGGGTGCGGGAATATGTGAAATTTCTCTGGTTTCTTCCACCACTGGTTCAGATACAGTAGTCATCTGTACTACTTGTTCTGGTAATTCAAGATCTTCATCACTGGGAAGAGCAATTTCATCAAGTTCATTATCTTCTTCAGGTTCAATTAAATTCATGGTTTCAATTAATTCTGCCCCTTCTTCTAAAAGGGATTCATCCATTACCATGTCCTCAACTTTATCTTCAATGACTCCTGGAATATCTATGCCCCAACTTTTTAAATCCTCTTCTGCCTGCTCTTTGGAAGGTAATTCTTCCTTCACTTGGGCCTCTAAATCAGGAGCGTTAACTGACCAATCATCTTCAGCTGCTACTTCTTCTTCAAATGATACCTGGGATAACCCTGCTTCTATCCCTACCAAATTTCTACAGGCCTTGATAAACTTTGCACTTTCAAAGGGCTTTATAATTTGAGCGCCTATTCCTGACTCTTTTAAGGAGTTATTTTCTATTACATCGAAAGTACCAAATAGACCTAAAATTTTAATATCAGGATCCACCAGCCTTAGCTCTTTCGCCAAATCATAACCTGTTTTGGAACTTGAAAGATTCATATCCAAAAATATAAGGTTGTATTCCCCTTTTTTGAATTTAGAAAAAAGTTCATCTTCGTCCTTGCAATAATCCAGTTCAAAAGGCTCTGATTCCAAAGTAAAGTTAATTACTTTTTGAACTGTTAGGCTATCCTCTGCCACAAGTACTTTTGTCGTCATTGAACGCTCCAAAAGAAGTTGGTCTGCTACTTTAAAATTCTCTCTCAAAAGGCACTAAGTGTAAATTTTAGAACTGGAGAAAGACCATTGATTGATTATCTAAGTTGCCATGGGAATTGGCCAGATCGAAGATTTGATCTATTTTTTCTGGTAAATACATATCTTGCTTTTCAATAATATACTTTAATTCTTCGTTATTAATCCGCGAATACACCCCATCTGTCATAAAAATCAATATATCTCCCTCTAATAGGCGGATTTCCTTAACTGTCAGATGGAGGTCTTCAAAAAGGCCGAAACCACTCAGAGGTGTGGTTTGCAAATATGAATTAAATTTTTCACCTGATAAAAATTCCAAACTATCAGCACCGTTAACTACCTCTAAATGCCCTTTTCGAAATAAATAAGTAAGGCAATTTCCCGTTGAGGCCATAACCATGAGGTTTTCTGTTAAGACCCCAGCAATGGCCGATGATCCTCCTCGCAATGAGATCTCCTTGAGCTTATTTTCATTTACTAAGAATTTTTGGGCATTATGCATTGAATTTATCAGAGCATTTCCCTCAAGATTATACTTATGACTATAAAAAAAAGGCATAGTTGAATCTGGATCATCGCTAAATTTAGTATAAAAAGATTTTATATTATTTTTAAGTGATTTAACTGTAGCATCCCCAATTCCTGAACCACCAAATCCATCAAATAGAAGAAACATCTTATTGATCAAATCAATATTAAAATCATCCTCATTGACCGATAAAAAAGGGCCTTGATTGGTTTTTGCCGAGTAACTCTTTAGTTTAATCATAAATCTTCCTATAAATCATAATCTGAATAATTTTTTAATTTTTCCGTGGCCTTCTTATAGTAATTTGAATCTGAAGGTGACACCTGCTGAACTTCTAAAAATTTAGTTTTAGCATCTTGAAATAAGCTAAGAGACTCCGCTATTATCGCCTCCCTGTATATCCTTCTGGCCCGAACTGTCAGACGGTTTTGAATATTTTCCATTTCCTCTAGAGGTTTTTGTTGAGAGGGATCAAAAAATAAGACCTTTTTATATTCCTCATAGGCACCTTTTAAATCTTGCCCTTCCATTAGTCCTTCGGCCTTTTCTAGTATCGGATCAACGATATTTGCCAATTGTTTTTTAGCATCCGTTAACATCTCGGTTGCTTTTGTGATTAAATCTTCATCCATGCCACCAATCTGTAAAAATTGGTTTAATCTTATTATTGCTTTATACCATTGCTTAGAAAGATAAGCTGTTTTGCCTGGAGAGAATTGTTCTACTTTTTTATCCCTATCTACTCTTCGCCTGCTTTCTTCCTCTTGCTTTCTTTGTTCTGCTTTTTCCCATGCCTCAATTTCAAGTTTTAACTGAGTCACTTCATAATTTTCAGGATCCAATTTTGAAATCTGTGAAAACAATCCCTTGGCCAACTCTATTTGCCTCTCTTTAACTGCTCCTTCAGCTTTTTTCACTAAATACTTAACTCTTTGTTCTCTTTTTTTCCTGGCAATTTCGGCCCTTCTTTTCTTCTCAATTTCCTCCATCTTGGCCAGACCACGTTTTGCCAACTCATTAATTTGTTTGGCATTTTTATAATCTGGAGTAATAGAGAAGACCTTTTGTAATTCAAAAAGTGTTTCAGCATATTTCCCCTGCTTAAACAATTCTTTGGCCAAGAGGTAAGTAGAATCTAAATAATCAAGCTGGTCTGGTTTAAATTTTGGTTTTTCTTTTTTTATTTCCTTTTTTTTCTTTTTTTCTTTTGCCAATTTAGCCGCCTGTTCTTTTTTTGTTGGCTTTTTTGGACCTGTATCAATTAGCAATAGACCTAAGACTAAAACTGCCCCAATCATAATGGCACGTTTTTTCTTTACTGGATCAGTCTTAATTTGTTCTAGTAAACTTATTTTTTTCTTTGGTTCTTTTGTTTCTTCGCCTTCTTTAATCTCACCGCCATCTTCTTCAAATGCCGTCTCAATATCTACTTCTTGCTCTACATCGATAGTTTGATTTTCCTCAACAGGCATAAGCCTACCGGACTCTTGCTCAAGAAATTTTGAATTGGCCCTTACAGAAAAAGTAGTACTACCAATAATAAATTCATCTTCATTGGCCAAAAAGCTTCTATTTACTCTTTTTCCATTTAAAATGATTCCATTTTTTGAACCTAAGTCCTCGATTTCACATTGATAGAGTTTCTTTTTTATAACTGCATGAACTGTTGAGACTTCTGAATCGTTAAGAATAATACTACATTTTTCTAAATCTCTACCAATAAAAGTCTCTTTATCTTTAATTACGAAATTTTCATAAGGAGCAAATTCACCAAAGAGAGCTAACTCAAACTCAATAAAAGGAATATCTGAAGTGACCGAATCTGAATCTTGTTCATCAAAATCGTTGCCTTCTTCTTCGCCAAATCCAGATTCATCATCAAAGTTTGCCTCTTCCTCTCCTTCTTCTCCTTCCGTTTCCATATCACCAAAGGTAGATGTCTCCGAATCTGGCGAAACTGTTTCTATCTCCTCCCCTGATTCAGAAAAGTCTAAATCCCCGATCTTTTCTTCATCGTTAGGTTCTTCACTCTCTTTCGCTTCCTCGCTGGTCTCATCCTCTTTAACAACTTCCTCATCAACCGAAGGACTTTCCACAGAGACCACAAAAATTCTATATGGGTCTAAGAAAATATTACTTCCTATTTCTAAAATTGCTTTTTGGGCCGGAAGGCCATTTATAATTAAGGGAATTGAAGGAGATAAATTTTGTATCGACCATACTCCGTCAGCAAAAGATATTTCTGCCTGCTTACGAGATATTTCTCGACCTTCAAGAATAATTTGACAATTTTTTGATCGACCCAAGTAAAAAGAAAATGGTCCCTTATCTCCCTCTTTTATAAATTGGGAGAGATCTACATCTTCTTTTTGACTATCGCCTTTCAGTACACTTAGTCGCACCTTTTTCCAATCCTAGTTTTTCTTCTAATCGTTCTATCTGTTCTTTTGCTTCTACAAATCTTTCATCAGACTCATACCCCTCAAGTAGGTTAATTACCTGGCAATAAGAAACGATTGCCCCTTGAAATTTAAGGGCGTCCGTTTCCCTTCTCGCTCTTAAAAAGTTTAGCGAAATTTCATCATCTAATGCCTGTTTTGTTTTACTGAGATAAAAACTCGCCCGGGCATGGTTCGGATATAAGATTAAGGCCATATTAAATTCTTGAATTGCCCGAAAATAATTTTTTTCTCGAAGTTCTCTAAGACCTCGATGAATGGCCCCGGCCAATTTATCTCTCACTTCTTTATCAGCAGCACTATCAGTCTTTTTAAACATGGAAGAAAAATCTTTCTCAATAGAATCATCTGCTCCTTTTTCCGTTCCTGCAGGAGATCTTTTACCCGTCGGTTTTGGTTCATCTGTATCAAATAAAAATAAAAGTGCTAAGACGCCAACACCTATTAAAAGCTTCTTGTTTAAAGGCTTTTTTTCTTTTTCCTCTGGTGTGATTTCATCTTCTTCTTCCTCTAACTCTTCTTCTTTTTTTATACCTATAATTGAGGCCAAATTTTCTTTTACATCAATCACATCATATTTATAGACCGTCTTGCCAATAACCAGTCGATCTCCCGTGACAAGATGTCTTTGTAGTATTCGTTTATCATTTACAAACACACCATTTATAGAACCAAGATCAGTAAGGATATACTCCTTATCAATTCTTTTAATCTCTGCATGATGCTTACTAGAGCCTGTATCTAGAACTGGTATATCCACTTCCTTTGCTCTTCCTAAAATAAGCCTTGACCCCTTTAAAAAATAAGACGTCCCTTTATTTTGTCCAGTTAAACAAAGGAGTCTATAATAGATTCCTGGTTGCCCTGGATTTTTAAAAGTTTTTCTTATCTGTACATTCTTCATAATCTAAGTAACGGGAATAAACGTTATATAAAATCCTTTAGGGTAATTATCCTTACCTATTAAACAAGTTACATAAATCGTGGAAGGAACACCCCCAAGCTCATATTCCGCTTCTTCGCTAATCCCGTTATTTCCTCCTGAGTTATCACAAAGTTCAATTATCGTTGCTGCCAAACCTTTTTCTGGAGCACAATCAAGAAGGCTCTCTCCTTGTGAAACATTTTCTCTTATCCCTACAAGGTCCTCTCCTTGTTCATTAATAAATTTTAAATTTTTATCAGAATCTAAAATCATAGTGGAAACACCACTTCCTTTCATAAATTCCTGTAAATGGGAGAGATAAGGTCCATCGTCTTCCATTTCCTCCATTCCTCCCTCAAAATCATCTGTATCTGTAGAGAGTTCTCTATTTTTTTGTAAAATATTGTTTATGGAGTTTTTGAGTTTACCCAACTCGCCCATAAGGTATTTTCCTTCAATAGTTCTTATTTTTCCCTTTATCCCTTGATCTACTAAGTATCTGAGTTCCTCTAAAGGCCTTAAAGTTAAAAAATAGATAATGCCAAAAAATATGATTGCCACTAAAGCAGAAGTAGTAAGTGCTTCTAAATAAGCACGGGAATTTTTAGTGGCCTCCATAGCGAGTGTTCTTGGAGCAAACCTGATAGAGATAATCCCTACCGGCTCAAACGCCCCAAGCTTTGCATTATAGGCATTGATTCTCGATCCAACTCCAATCTCACCTTCTCCTAAGACTCGGACGTATTCATTCTTTCCTGACTTACTAGTTTTCGCCCAATCTCTAGTTTTTATGGAAAAAGGATCTGAAATATAATTATTTAACTTTCCAATAGGTCTTACTATTCGTCCTTCCATATCAAAAAGCTCATAGGAAGAAACTCCCTCTTCATTGTCTAAAAATGCCGTATCAACCCTATCTATATTTTTTTGTTCTAAGGCACGGGCATTCATTCTCCCAATTTCTTGGGCAAAATGAACTCCTCTTTTCGCCGATTCTACTAAAAGTATTTTTTTACTGTCCTGGAGCACTGGGAAAATCGTAAGGGTGATGGTGGTTATAACAAAAATTGCTAAAAAGATGGCAAGCATTATCCGCCATTCATATTCCTCATTCATCCCATGAATAAAAGGCATTACTTTATATTTGAATAAGTGAGTTATTTTCTGGGGCAAGGCCTTAGGCAGCGGAGGAGCTTTTTCAAAGGATTCCTCTTCTTCATCTTCCAATTGTTTCTTTACCAGAATAATATTTTCCTTAAGATAGACCACCTGAAGGATACAATCTGGGAGAATAATTTTATCTTTATCCTGTATCGTCGCTGATCTTACCAGGTTTCCATTTACTAAAGTTCCATTACTCGATCCCAAGTCTTTTAAATAGGCCGTCTCGTCAGTAACTTCTATTGAGAACTGTTTTAAGGATATTCCTGGTAGAGGAATGGATATCGTATTATCCTCATCTCGACCGATTAGGTTTTCCTCATCATTACTTAATAAAAATTCTTCCCCTCTTAAAGGACCTGCTACTACAACTAGTTTAAACATACTTCCTCGATATAATCTCCCTCAACGATCTCATCATTTAAGCTTCCGCCACTAAATTCTAAGACTTGCCAAGCGCTCCAATAAATTTTACTCATTCGCCAGGGAGGCATATTTCTAATTATCTTTACTACTTTTAAACTCTTATTTAAAAAAAGCACATCGATATTGAACTTCATAAAAAAGGTATGAATAGAATTACAAGGTCTAATTAAAAGTCCATCACCTTCTATTTTCTCATCAAACATAAGTCCTTTAACTCTAGAGAAGGTACTATCGGCCAATTTTATATCTTTCCCTAGATTTAAATTTTTATTTTTCACAACAAATTCCATCTCTATCCACCTATTAGTAGTTCGAGAACGATAGGAGCGGCCACTACAATAAAAACCGCTGGTACAATTAAAAAAAGCATAGGAAATAATATTTTAGTTGCAGCAGTGGCACCTTGTTTTTCTGCCTCTGCTGATTTTTTCTGTCTTATCTCAACTGAAAGATTTTTTAAAATTGGTCCAATATTCGCCCCGACTGAATCAGCAGCTATCAAGGTGGCGGTAAAAGAAGTGATGGGAATAAGGTCCGTCCGCCAGGCCATATTTCTCAAGGCCTCTGCTCTTGTAGCGCCAATTTTTATTTCTTTTTGAAGAATATTAAACTCATCAACGAGTGCTGAAGGTTTGGCCTTCTCAGTAACCTTTGACATCGCCGCAATAAAATCAAGACCGGCCTCAACTGATAGGGCCAACATATCTACAGCAAAAGGCATAGACATAATAATTTCTCTTTTCCTTAGATCACTTAAACCATTTGCCCAAATATTGGGATAAATAAAACCAACGCCTGCAAGAACAGGAATAAGAGTTAAAGGCCAGGTCTCTTCTAAAAACTGTCTCACTCCAATAAAAACTAAGGGAAAGGCAATGATCAAAAAGAGCTTAAAGGCGAAAAAGTCTTCTGGTGAGAGAACGTCTGTTAGTCCCGCATGGGCCAAAGGTTTCTTATATTTTTCCCTTAATTTCTTTTTCCCCTTAAGTCCTGCAACTATGGGAGTAAAATATCTAACAAAAAATGGTCTTGAATATGAGAGGATAGAACCAAATTTTCGATAATCTTGTTCGGAACCTTTATCTTCACCAATAGTTTCTGTCGCTTTAAAGGCCTCTTCTTTGGCCAAGAAAGAATTTGAAATAATAAAAAACACAAGACCAATTAAAATAATTGATCCCCAAAAAATTAACTGTGAAGATTGATCGCCCTTGAGTTTATAACAGGCCGATTCTACATCGCCCTTACAGGCCCTTTGCATCAGACTGTTAGCTTGCTCCTCTTTACCTGAACCCTCATAAAGCATCCCTAAATTAAAACAACCAGAATAAGACTTCTCACGACATTCTCGAATATAACGAAAAGATTTTCTTCTCTTGGCCCCACTAAAACTTGAAATATCAAAAACTTCTTTTGGCCCATAAGTTAATTTTTCACAGGCCTTTTCTATTCCTTTGGGATTAAATCTAGAACAGGCCTTTTTATAGATGTTGATGGCCCGTTTATAAGCACCTTTTCTTTCATAGTACTCTCCAACTTCGTAACATTTCTCCTGGTCACCTGCGCGACACTCCTGAAAAGTCTTTTTCAGTTTTGCCTTTTTATCTTCAACACTCTCCGCTCCCAAATTAGAAGAATTTAAAAACAAAGTGAGGGCCAAAAGACTAAGGCCTATATTGATGGTTTTACTAAAAAATTTCACTATTTATAGGATATCAAAGATAGGCGCTAGAGATATCTCGATGGAAATATTCGCCCACCTAAATTGAGGTATCTCTGCTTGTTTTAGTCGGCCAATTTTTGCTTAAGATCGCTTGCAAATTTTTTAGCAAAATCAGAAGCAAGATTTCCTCGAAGATCTCGAGTTAATTTAAGTCTTTGCTTTTTAAAATTGGAGATCTTGGCCAACTTCATCGATATTAAATCAGTGGATATTTCTCTGTTTGCGATTGATCTTTTTAGTTCTTCCAGGCACTTACGGGTGTATGCCATATCTCTATACTCAACTACATCCGTGCCGGCCTTTAAAGACAAGATCAACGCCAGGCCTGCAGTATACTTTTTAGTAATGGCCTCCATTTGAAAATCATCTGAGATAATCAGTCCATTAAAATTGAGGCCCTTAATAAGCAGCTCATGAGCTTTTGGGCTCAAGGACGCAGGAAAATCCGGGTCTATGGCATCAACTAGGAGATGTCCCATCATTACAAAATCGACCCCTGAATCGATGGCACATTTAAAGGGTAATAATTCTCTTTCTTTTAACGTCTTAAGTGGTGTTTTTAAAACAGGTAAATCAAAGTGAGAATCTTCAAAAGAATCTCCATGACCTGGAAAATGTTTGGCACAAGTTAGTACATGAGATTCTTTAAGTCCTTTGATAAATGAGGGGATCAGTTTGTTTATTGTAATATGATCACGACCAAAGGATCGATCTCCAATAACTTCATTTTTAGGATTGGTAAAAATATCACAGACGGGAGAAAAATTTAAATTAATCCCACAAGAGGATAATTCTTCACCCATTATTTTTGCTACTTGAAAGTAGGTTTCGGGACAGCTTAAATTGCCTATCGACAGCATCGATGGAAATTGGGTAAAGAATTTTTTAAAACGAATAATCCTCCCACCTTCATGATCTACACTGATAAAAAAAGGGTCTTCTTTTTTTAAGGATTGAATCTCTCTGGTTAATTCACAAAGTTGTTGGGGTGATTCAAAATTTTTAGAAAACAAGATGACGCCACCGATCATTTCATCTTTTAAAAACTTCTTTTCATCAAGAGTTAGAGTTGTGCCTGATATACCTGTTATAAAAAGCTGTCCCGGATTTTTCATTTTGAAATCCTTTCATTATTTTTTGGGTCCATATAATCTCGTAGCCCATCTCCTAAAAGATTTAATCCCATAATAAGACCTGCAAGAGATAAACTAAAAAATATCGTAATATGAGGCGCCTCTAAAAGCACTGATTTCGCACTAGATAGTCCCGCGCCAAAGCTAAATTCAGAACCTCCTAAACCGAGAAACCCTAGTGAGGCCTCAGAGATAATAACACCACTCATCCCCAAAAAGAGATGAACTAAAAGCACTGGAAGAACCGCGGGAATTATAATACGAAAAAATAATCCCCAATGAGAAATGCCTGATGCTCTTGAGCATTCTACATAGGATAGATTTTTTATTCTTAAGACTTCTGTACGAATAATTTTTGCATAGGCAGGCCACCCCGTAAAAGAGAGGACAAAGACTAATCCCCAAAAGGATTGTCCTACAACTGACATAAACAATATTGCTATAAGGATACTGGGAAAAACAAATATTAGATTGGTAAGCATATCGCTGGGAATTTTAATAAAATACTTATCTCCAGCAGATAACTGTCCAATAAAAAGGCCTATCATACCAGCAAAAAAACTTACCAAGAGAGAAACTCCAAAGGAATATAAAAGACCGGCAGAAAGAATTTCCACAAGAGATCTACCGTAAATATCAGTACCCAGTAAAAACCCATCACTCATCGGCGCTAGGAGTTCCGTTTTTAAATTAGGCAGGGGATTATAAGGGGTGGTTAAACTTCCCTTTATAAAATGAGAATAAAAAAACCATCCCAAGGCCCAAAAAAGATAAAAGAAGACGATGCCCCCTCCCAACTTAATCTCGAATCCTTTAATTTTATGTTTCATCATTTCAACCAATTCTAGGGTCCATTTTTTCGTTTAAATAATCCACGGTAAAATAGATGGCCATATAAATTATTGTTGAATAGACAATAATTCCTTGAACCACAGGGTAATCTCTATTTTGAATCGATTCAAAAAGAAGCATCCCCATTCCGGGTATATCAAATATGGTTTCCGTAATCATTGTTCCTGCAAGTACCACTGACATCTGAATACCAACAATATTTAAAATAGTAGGCATACAGACTTTAAGTACACGAAGGTTTATTCCATTGTTATCCATTCCTTTAGCGCGTAAAAAATCGACCCAGGGCACTTTCGCCTCTTCTAGAAATTTATTCCTGGTAACCTTAGTAATTATTGCTCCTAGAGGAATTACTAAAGTTAAAATGGGAAGAATTGCATGCTTTAAATCACCCCACTCTGAAACCGGCAATAATTTTAACTTAATGGCCATTAAATAAACAAGGACTGGCCCAAGGGAAAAAATAGGAAAAGAAAGAGCAGTGATGGCCAAGGCCCGTGCCAGGTGATCAAAAAATTTCGATTTATAAATTCCTGATAGCATGCCAAAGATTACGCCGAATATAAAAGCAAATAAAATTGAAAAGAAGGCAATAGTGAAGGTGGGAATAAAATGTTCCCCCATTAATCTAGTTATTTTTTTCTTACTATAAAGTGAATTACCAAGATCTCCCTTAAATATTCCAGTTAAATAATCAATATATTGCACGTGAGTAGCTTTAGTGAGTCCAAGTTGCTCTCTATAACTAATAATTTCTTCCATCTTAGCATTAGGCCCTAAAATTCTGGCAACCGGGTCTCCCGGTGCCAAGCGAATCAGAAAAAAAATCAAGGTTAATGATAAAAAAATGGTAACTAAAAAATATGATAATTTATTTAAAAAAAGTGACATGATTTTACTTAAGTCTTTCGATTGCGAGACCTTTAGCTATCCAATACTGGCCCATTAATTGATTTGTCTTATCTACAAAATAAAAGATTGCATTTCCTTCAACCTTAAGAGAGAAGCGTTTTTGTCGTCGTCTATTCCTTCCATCGTATTCTAAAACAGCAGGACTTGTTACGTGGGTATTAAAATTTTCAAATTGTTGCTGAAAGAAAGGATGGCCATCCCAAACAATTTGCATCCTTAGCTGTCCACCTTCATTCTTCGTTGCTTTTTTAAGAAAACCTTGTTGTCTGGCACATTCTATAACCTGAGTAAAAAAACAAAAGATTATTTTATCATTTTTAATGGGAAAATATTTTATTCCATTAAATTTAGGATCTGGACTATCCCAAGTTACTTTTATTTGCTTTTCCTTCAAGTCCATCTCTATTTGAGAAAAATGTCTATGCTTGTTGTACCAAACACTGAACTGGGAAATTTTGGGAATAAGTTCGCCCTCTATCTTTGAAGAAATCGAGATACTTTTTTCCAGTGTCTTCCTATTTTTATTTCCCAGGGTTTCAATTGTTCTTTTAACCACATAAGTTTTATCGCCTTTTCCTGGACCGGCCTCAACTAGAAGCGAATATTCTCCTGATCCATCTTTTAACTTAAATTTATTCTTAACCTTAGGAGCGATTTCATCAGGAGCAGTGGATACTTTATTAAAAAAAGCACATGAGGATAAACATAGACTAAATATAATAAATTTTAGACCAGTTTTTATCATCTCAAGAAAGAGTTGTTACCTGCTTTAGAAGATTAATTGACTCTAAGGCCTTTCCACATCCTCTAACAACACTAGTTAAGGGATCTTCTGCAAGAGATACTGGAAGCCCTGTTTTTTCTTTAATTAGTACATCTAAGTTTTTAAGTAGAGATCCACCACCGGCCAAAATGATTCCATTATCAACAATATCAGCGGCAAGTTCTGGTGGCGTCTTTTCCAGTGAAACTTTTATCGCCTCAATAACTTCAGATACAGGATCAGCGAGAGCATCTCTAATTTCATCACTGGTTACTTCAATTATTTTTGGAGCACCGGCCAGAAGATCTCGCCCTTTTACTTCATATGTTTTTACTTCATCTTCAAAAGGATAAGCATTTCCTATAGCAATTTTTATTGCTTCAGCAGTTCTCTCGCCAATTAAAAGAGAATATTTTTTCTTTATATAAGATATTATGGCCTCATCGAATTTATCACCGGCCACTCTAACTGATTTTGAATAAACAATTCCACCAAGAGAGATCACCGCCACTTCAGTAGTTCCACCACCAATATCAACAATCATATTTCCCGATGGCTCTGTTATAGGTAGTCCTGCTCCTATGGCCGCGGCCATAGGCTCTTCAATTAGATAAACCTCTCTGGCACCGGCCTGTTCTGCCGATTCCTTCACTGCTCTTTTTTCCACTTGAGTAATTCCAAAAGGGATACAAATGATAATTCTAGGTCTTATAAGCTTTGAGCCTAAAAAAGATTTTTGAATAAAATAACGAAGCATCGCCTGAGTTACTTCAAAATCAGCAATAACTCCATCTTTCATGGGCCTGATGGCCCTAATAGATCCAGGAGTTCTACCAAGCATCTCCTTGGCCTCTTTCCCTACTGCTAAAACCTTATTGATTCCTTTCATTCCCTGATGAACAGCAACCACCGATGGTTCATTTACAATAATTCCTCTATCTTTTGCATAAACTAAAGTATTTGCAGTTCCAAGATCAATCGCTAAATCATTTGAAAACCAATCTAAAATTTTACTTAGCATTTTTTTACCACCTATAATGACGAATTTTTTCGCCTTCTTTTTGAATACTTCTCATGGCCTCAATACCCACTTCGATGTGTTTATCGGTATATTTTTGAAACACGGCCCGGGCAGATCTCTTTGTTTTAATGCCACCTTTTTTCATTGGACAGTCCGAGACTAAAAGTAAGGCCCCAACATTAACTTTGCTGACAAAACTTGAAATGAAAAGTCCTGCCGTTTCCATTTCCACCGCAAGTACTCTCTCTTCTATCAAATTTCTTTTAAATTTGGCATCGAATTCCCAAAATCTATAACCGGTGCAATGTATTGTTCCAGTTCTGTAATCGAGTCCCTTATTGACAAGGATCTGACTTACAAATTTTTGCACTTTAAATGTAGGAAGAGCTGGGACTTGGGGCGGCAAGAAATGACCTGACACCCCCTCACCTCGTATAGCAGCAATGGGTAAAATAAAATCGCCAATCTCTAAAGAAGAATGAACCGCACCACATAATCCTAAAAATAAAACTGCTTTTGGTCTTATAATGGCCACTAACTCACCAACTAAGGCCGCCATGGCCGGCCCTACACCAAATTCGATAATAGTTACTTTAGATTTTTTAGAAGATGAGGCCTGGAAACTCGCCCCTCTAGTGGTTTTAGCATCACCCGTTATGGCATTAAATCTTTCAACGTAATAATGAAAGTTGGTTAAGATAATCTGTTTTTGAAAGTCTTTAACCTTATGCCCGGTATAACGCTCTAGCATATCTCGAGCAATTTTTTGCTTCTCAACGTTCGTGTGAATGCGATTTTTTTGTAAATGGGTCAAGAGAGGGTCGTTATTTACAGATTTTTCAAAATCCAAATTATTATTGGCCATAAATTTCTCAGTCCTTGGAAATTATATAAAAATCTACCTTTTACCCTATATTATGACAACCTCGATAGAGTATTTTCAATGACTTATCATCAAGATAAGCACTTTCCAAATGGTGATTTGCAAATTATACTGCGCAGACAATTTTTTAACTAACAAGGAATTAAAAATGGGCAGAGGCAGAAAAAAGGCCGAAAAAAAAATGAGACAGAAGAAGAATCAAAGCAAGTTAAAGCTAAGGATTAAAAAGAGAATCCAAGCTGCTCAAAAGAAGAAATAGTCTTAAATATTTTGCATCTCAGGAACCGATTTCGCCTCTGGCGTACTTAGTTCCTTTTCCTCAAACATTTGTACGATACTCCCTCTCGTAAGTTCGAAAGAGGCCATATCCTTTAACCAAACTCCATCTTCTAAAGACCAGATACCTGTTATTCCCTGAAAAGATCCCTTCTCAAGAATAACTCTGTCTAATTCCGGTCTACTCGTTAATTCGCCCTTAGATACAAGAGAGTTAAAAATCTCAACAGCATCAAAAGATCTCATCTCAATTAACTTAGGTGCCTTTTTATGAAGCAGTCTGAATTTTTCATTAAATGCCTGAACTGAAGGATTAATATTATCTCCTACAAAATAAAGTCTACCCAGTCTTCGACTCTCTTTCATAATAGATCTTGATCTCCAACTAGGGCCGCCAATAATATTTAATTTACTGGCATCGAGATAGGCAAAGGTGGGAACGATCTGCAAGGTATCCCTTGGTAAGCTAGGGATAAATATCCAGTCAAAATCAATTTGTGGTTTAAGCGTTTGAATCCGCCTTGTAGATATATATTTTTCAAGTTTATAAAGATCAGAAAAAAGCTCTAGTTCCTCTTGCCTCTCTCTTTTAAATTTTAGTCCTAAAAGATTTTTTAAGTTGCTCAAGTAGTCATTTTGGTCTTCAAAAGATTGAACACCTGTGACTGAAATAGCGTTGAGTTTTGCCTTTCGCCAGAACTCATTTACATAGGCCTCTCCTCGAGGGCCACTAGGATAAAAGAGGGCCGCCTTAGATCCAAACTTATCCAACATCTTGGGGGTAAAGACTTGGTGAACTTGAGACTCAATAGAGCCTGGAATCTCTATTAGAAGATGAGTTTTTTCTTCCTTAGGAAGATAGATTTGTGAAAGGGAGATAAATAGTACCCCTCTTTTTTTTGCCTCAAGATATTCTTTTGTCGCCTCATCAGAAAAAAGACCACCAATAATTGCTGCACATTTTTCTTTTTCTACTAAGTCCTTAACTCGCATTCCACCAATAGATCCGCTGCCCTCTGAGTCTTCAATATGAAGAGTAATAGAATCTTCTCCAAATTTATCTCTTAAAGCGGTGTCAATTCCTAGTAAGACTCTTTTTCCAAATGCTGCTTTTTTACCTGTAAGGGGTAAAACGAGCCCTAGAGATCTAGGATTCATATCGGTTGAAAGAGCAATTTTAGTAGAAAACCCTTGAGTCAAGTGTACTAATTCTGGATTATCACCATATTTATCTTGAATCCACTCAAGCAATTCTTCTCCATCTGCTTTATCAGTCCCATAAAATAATTTTTCTGCAACTAAGACGCCAAGATATCCCACTGCCAAGTACTGCTCATCAGAAAATTCTTCAACAAAGCGTATCTGAGTTCCTTTTCCCCATTTAAAAAATTCTTCCTTTAAACGGTGAAAATAGGGATTATTTCGAAGATCAAAAAGGTTTTTTTCATCCTTAATAATATTGACCAAGGAAACCATTGCTTCACGATTCTCTCCTTGATCCTTAGACACTTGATATCTTAGCTTGTGATAATTTAAGGCCTCACGAGAAGTTAATTTACCAGAGTCACAGTTGCTTAAATAATAATAGGCCTTCTCCATAAACCCTAATTTAAAGTAGCTACTCCCTAAATTGAGATTTACTTGGGCGTTAAGATTATAATCTAAACCTGAATTGGCCAGCGCCAGTTCAAAATTATAAATGGCCTGCTCATAATTTCCTTGATCGAAAAATAACACACCTGCTAAATTTCGCTTCATGCCTTTTTCTGCCGGCAAAAGAGTTTGATCATCTATCGCCTTTAATTTAGCAGAGGCCGCGTTTAAATCACCTTGTCTATAGGTCATCTTAACCTGCTCTACCTTTTGCATGAAATCTTCTCGATAAAGATCTTTCGGATCTTTAGATATTATAGAAATACCCGAACACGAGATGAAAATTTGGGAGAAAATTAAAAAAGAAATAATATTTTTAAACATAAAAATCACCCACTCCAATATGTTGGGTATTTTATCTTCTTAAGGAGGGGAAGTAAAAATATGCGCCGCAATATCTTTAAAATAAATCCTTAAATTTATTAAAAAAACCTTCTCTCATAGGATTTGACTTGGTTTTATCAAAATTGGCCAAATCTTTTAAAAGTTTTTTCTGCTCAGCATTTAGTTTAGTTGGAGTCTCTACATGGACGGAGATAATTTGATCTCCCTTGCCATGCCCACCTAATCTTTGAATACCTTTGCCTTTAAGTCTCATCTTTTTCCCCGATTGAGTACCGGCCGGAATAGTCACGGCCACTTTTCCCTCTAATGTGGGAACTTCAAGCTCAAAGCCTAAGGCCGCTTGAGAAAAACTAATAGGGACTATGCAAAGAACATCAAAACCAGATCTTTCAAAAATATTATGCTCTTCTACCTCAATACTTAAATAGAGATCTCCATGAGGGCCACCTTGAGTTCCAGCAGCACCTTCTCCAGAAAGTTTTAGTTTCTGGCCATCATCAATACCGGCAGGAATAGATACCTCGAGATCAACTTTTTTCTTTTTCCTACCTTCTCCATGACATTTAAGACAGGGATTAGAGACCATCTGGCCCGTACCGTGGCACTGGGGACAGGTTGAGGCCACAGTAAAAAAGCCTTGTTGCCTTCTCACTTCCCCATAACCATTACACTGATTACAAGTTATAGGTTCAGCTCCGTCTCGACCGCCACTTCCATGACAATCTTCACAAACAACTTTTCTATTAAGAGCAATATTCTTTTTTATTCCAAAGGCAGCTTCTTTAAACGAGAGGTTAACAGACATCTGAAGATCTTCGCCGGGAAAACCTCTAGAACGTCTTCTTCCGCCTCTTCTGCCGCCACCGCCAAAAAAATCACCAAAGATATCGCCGAAAATATCACCTAGGTCACCAAAATCACCGCCTTGGCCAAAGCCAGCCTGGCCATCAACTCCTGCGTGTCCAAACTGATCATATTTTTGCCGTTTTTCCTCATTTAATAAAGCATCAGCAGCAACTGAAGCTTCCTTAAATTTGGCCTCGGCCTCTGCATTTCCAGGATTTTTATCAGGATGATATTTAATTGCCAGTTTTCTATAGGCCTTTTTTATCTCGTCCTTAGGGGCACCTCTATCTACCCCTAAAATCTCGTAGTAATCTCTTTTACTCATAACAATTTACCATTAAAAATAGGGGGCCATGCCCCCTATTTACCTTATACTTCTTTAAAATCCGCATCTACAACATCTTCATCATCTTTTTTATCGGATTTTGGTTCTTCACCGGCCGCTCCAGGACCAGCTCCCCCATCAGGGCCGCTGCCTTCTTGGTAGAGTTCTTGAGCAACTTTGTGAGAAACTGCTTGAAGCTTTTCTATGGCACCTTTTAGCTCATCGGCAGATTGGCTTTCAAGATGGGTCTTGGCCTCAGTACAAGCATCTTCTAATTCTTTTTTAGAGGCATCAGAGATTTTTTCTTTACCTTCTTTAACCATTTTTTCGGTAGCAAGAATTAATCCATCAAGTTCATTTTTCTTGTCGATTACTTCTCTTCTCTTTTTATCTTCTTCTCGGTGTTCGTCAGCGTCTCTTACCATCTTTTCGATTTCTTCTTCGCTAAGACCGGAACCCGCTGTAATTTTAATTTCTTGAGATTTTCCTGTTGCTTTATCAGCAGCATGAACATGAACAATACCGTTAGCATCAATATCAAAGGTTACCTCGATTTGTGGAACGCCTCTTGGAGCAGGTGCAATATCTGCAAGATCAAATTTTCCTAGAGTTTTGTTATCTCCAGAAAACTCTCTCTCTCCTTGAAGAACGTGAATGTTAACTGCTGGTTGATTATCTTGAGCAGTAGAAAAAGTTTGCGATTTTTTAGTTGGTATAGTTGTATTTTTCTCGATGATCTTAGTCATTACTCCACCTAGGGTCTCAATACCAAGAGATAAAGGAGTTACATCAAGAAGTAGAACATCTTTTACATCTCCTGCAAGAACTCCACCTTGAATGGCGGCACCGGCAGCAACAACTTCATCTGGGTTAACCCCTTTAGAAGGATCTTTTCCAAAGATCTCTTTAACTTTAGCAACAACTGCTGGCATTCTAGTGGATCCACCGACTAAGATAATTTCATCGATTTCACTTTTTGAAAGTCCCGAATCCTTAATACAGGTTTCACAAGGAATAGATAATTTATCAATATCCTTTTGAATAAGTGATTCAAACTTAGATCTTGTAAGTTTAACATTTAAGTGCTTCGGCCCCGATGCATCCGCTGTAATAAAGGGAAGGTTAATATCTGTTTCATTCACAGTTGAGAGTTCGTGTTTGGCCTTTTCTGCCCCTTCTTTAAGTCTTTGAAGGGCCATTTGATCGCCTCTAACGTCAATTCCTGATTCCTTTTTAAACTCATCAGCTAAATAGTGAATCAGATCTTCATCAAAGTTTTCTCCACCAAGATAGGTATCTCCGTTTGTGGCCTTAACTTCAAAAACCCCATCACTTGTGATTTCAAGAATTGAGATATCAAAAGTACCACCACCTAAATCGAAAACTGCGATATTTTTATCATGTTTTGAATCAAGTCCATAGGCCAGAGCAGCAGCAGTAGGCTCATTAATAATTCTTTTAACTTCAAGCCCCGCAATCCTGCCGGCATCTTTTGTCGCTTGTCTTTGGGCATCGTTAAAATATGCCGGAACGGTAATAACCGCTTCCGTCACTGTTTCTCCTAGATACTCTTCAGCAGAATGCTTCATCTTGCCTAAAACTTTGGCAGAAATTTCTTGTGGTGGAAGTTCTTTGCCATCTACTTTGGTCCAAGCATCACCGTTTTTATTGGCAAAGATTTCAAAAGGTGCCACTCCGGCAAACTTTTTCGCTTCTCCAGCATTTGCTTTTCTTCCAATTAATCTTTTAATCCCATAAAGGGTCCTGCCTGGATTGGTAACAGCTTGTCTTTTGGCCACCTGTCCAACAAGCGTTTCATTGTTATCTGTATAAGCAACTACGGAAGGAGTCGTATTATTTCCCTCAGCGTTTGGAATAATTTTATATTTTCCATTTTCTAATACTGCTACACAAGAATTTGTTGTTCCAAGGTCAATTCCAATAATCTTTCCCATATTTATCTCCTTAAATTAATTTTTTACTACTACTACTTTCGCAGGCCGAATTAGCCTTCCGTTTAATATGTATCCTTTTTGAAATTCTGTTATTATTTCTCCGTCCTTCTTCCCTTCTGCCGGTTGTTGGGCCATGGCCTCATGAAAATTTGGATCAAATTCCTTACCGATTGATTCTACTGATTTCACTCCATTTTTTAGTAAGACTTCTAAAAAATTTGTTCTCACCATCTCAAGTCCTAGGATTAGATCTTTAAAGTTCTCATCCTCTTTTTGGGCATGCTCCAGTGATCTATCGAGATCATCTAAAATCGAAACAAGTGAGGAGATAATTCTCTCATTCCCAAATTTAATCAGGTTTTCCCTCTCTCTTTCATGCCGCCTTTTCATGTTTTCCATCTCTGCGGCCAAATAGAAGAATTTACTTTTAAAGTCCTCTTCTTCTTTTACCTCTTCCTCGCGAGGAGATTCTTCAATCTTCTCTTCTTCTTTTGCTTCACTCTCTACTTGTTCTTTCTCTTCTGTCATATCTCAATATCCCTTTGAATTTAAAAGCTTTTACAACACTAAGATGGGACCAAACCCGCTAGTGTCAATGGTAAGAAATTAATATTTCCAGGCCTTTACCCTAAGCCCCCATAATTACAGGGCATTTGTGATTAAAAAAACATCCTCCATAAGAGAATCCATCATCAAATACCCCTTGGGGGTGAGGGTCATACGAGGTTTTAAGGAATTGATATACCCTGAGTTCTCCCATTTTTCCTCCAATTTTTTCCACTCATTTTCCGAAAAATACTCCTCCGGATTTAGTCCTTCATGAGTTCTAAGAGCAGTATAAAACTTTTCTAATTTAAATTTATCAGGAGTGATCTCTTCCACAGTAAGTTCATTAGTTTTATTTTTCCACTTATAACGAAGCCCCTTATCACCTTGAGACAAAAAGCCTGTGGCCGAAGGCCCTAATGCGGCAACTGATTCGGCCTTCCAATATTTTAGGTTGTGCTTAGATTCTTTTCCGGGAAGCGAATAATTTGAAACTTCATAGTGAAGATAACCCTCATTTCTTAAATATTTAGCGACTTGAAGGTACTCTCTCTCAACCCATTCCTCATCAGGAATTAGATCATAATATTTATAATTATCCTTGATGGTTAGGATATAGAGACTAATATGGTCCGGCCTATACCTTAAGACCTCTTTTAGCTCCCCTATAACATCACGATTATATTTTTCCGATTGAGGTATCCCCAGCATAAAATCTACAGAAAAATTTATTCCCTGATTTTTAAAATGAGAGAGAGTTTCAATGGTATCTTTTATGGAGTGAACCCTATCAAGATAAGTTAATAAGTCTTGGTTTAGCGTTTGTATCCCCAGAGAAAACCTATTAACCCCGGCACTTTTCCATTCGTGTAAAATATCCTTCGTCCATGTACCCGGATTTACCTCTAAAGTGAATTCACAATCTTTATCTAATTTAAGTCCTAATGCTTTAAAATAGCTGGCACCTTTCACCCCCCAAAGCGAAGGAGTCCCCCCTCCAATATAAACAGTTTCAAGAGGGCCGAGAGAAAATCCATTTTGCGCAAGAAACTCTTTATTGATAGCAAAAGATTTAGTGAGAGACTCCTGGTAACGATTTATATCACTAATCCCTTCAGGGATATTTTTATAAAAGTCACAGTAGTTACAAAGATGTCTACAAAATGGGAAATGAATGTATAATGAGTTAACTTTAATGCTGGCTTCCTATTAAAAGGGCCGATGGTAAAAAGGTTTACAGAGATATGCAACACCAACAGATAAAATTACAAAATAATTTAGAAACTCTTTTTATAAACTCCCCTGGAAGCACAGCGGCAAGTATCCAAATCTGGTTTCGTGCTGGTTCAGCGCTAGAAACGGGGAAAGATAAAGGAATTGCCCATTTTCTAGAGCATATGTTTTTCAAAGGAACACCCACAAGACCTGGTGCTGCGATTGCTCATGAAGTAGAGTCTCTAGGTGGAGAGATGAATGCCTTCACCTCTTTTGATTACACTTGTTACTATATCAACTCACCAAATGAGCATCTGCCAAAAATGGTGGAAATTCTGCTAGACATGATCTCCTATCCTCAATTTAAAAACAGCGATATTACCCCTGAAAGAGGAGTCGTTTTTGAGGAGTATAGAAGAAGCCTTGATAATTCCGGACAATACAGTTTTCATAAATTACAAGATAACTGTTTTTTAAAAGGTTATAAGCACCCCATTCTAGGCAGTGAGAAGACTATTAAAAACTTCTCACGCGATCAGCTCATAAAATTTAGAAAAAACTTTTATAATCTCACTAATTCCCTCTTTGTTGTTGCCGGAGATTTAAAAGAAAAGAAAAAAATCATATCAACTATAGAAAAATTTAAAGTTCCCAATGGGCCTAGGTCAGAATTTCCAATATTTAAGCTAGGAGAAAAGGCCACCACTTCCATTCATAAAAAAGATGTTAAAATGGGTCGAATCACTATGGCCATCGAAGCACCTAAATATGCGGAAGAACTTTCGGCCAGTGAGGATCTTGCTTTTAACTGTCTTGGTCACGGCGAAACATCTAGACTCTATCGAGGACTCGTAACTGAGAGTTCTCTCGCTAATTCCACCTCTGCCTACACTATGTTTATGAATAAAGGTGGTGTGCATTTTATAAATTTAAGTTTCCCCATGGAAAATTATGAAAAAGTTATTGTGGATTTTGAAAAGATAATAAAAGACCTGATTCAAAATGGTTTTGGAAAAGATGAAATTCAAAAAATAAAAAACCAATATATCGCTTCTAAAATCTATGAGCTAGAAACCATCGAATCCTACGCCTTTTCTCTTGGCAATGGCTTTGCACAAACGGGAGATATTCACTCAGAAGAAGAATTCCTGCGAAAAATTAAAAAAGCTTCTTTAAATAAGGTGAATAACTCCATTGGAGAAATATTTTCTAGACCTATCCATATAGGACTTCAAATCCCAGAAGATTACCCTCAAAAGAAAGCAGAAAAAGCTTTAAAGAGGTTAAGTCAAAATCTTTCCAAGCTAAAATCTAAAAAAGATAAATCAGGAATTAAAATAAATTTCAAAAAATCGAAATTTGATAATCAAGTTAAGATTATAAAATTAAAAGATGGGATAAACCTGCTATATCGTTATAACGAAATATCCCCTACCTTTGTCCTTCATGGTTATTTAAAAGGTGGACTCGCTGATGAATCAGCGCTAACGAATGGTTCATACAACCTTCTAAGTGGCATGCTCACTAAGGGTTTTAAAAAGACCACTGAAAAAGAGATTAGTGAAATTTTAGAGCTAAATGCTGCCAGTCTTAATGGTTTTACTGGAAAAAATGCTTACGGAATATCTCTTCATGGTCTAACTGAGCATGGCCCTACTTTAATGCCACTATTTTTAAACTCTCTTATTTCGCCTAATATTCCCGATAAAATTTTAAAACATGAAAGAGAAATGGTTCTAAGGTCCTTAGACAACCAAGATAAAAACCCTCTCCAGCAATGCTTCCAAGAAGTAAATAGATTGATGTTTAATGGCCATCCCTACTCTATGAATATCTTGGGGACAAAAAAGACCATCAAGGGTCTAACCAGAAATAAACTTAAGGCGCTCCATAATAATAATTTAAAAAACAAAGAGCTCTTAATTACTTATTGTGGCAACCAAAGCTTAGAAGAGATTTTAGAGATTATTGAACCCCATTTTAAATCTCTAAAG
>QNFX01000026.1 GCA_003650125.1 Campylobacterota bacterium | reverse complement strand
CTAAAAAGAAAGTGACCAAGAAAAAGGTAGCTAAAAAGAAAGTGACCAAGAAAAAGGTAGCTAAAAAGAAAGTGACCAAGAAAAAGGTAGCTAAGAAAAAGGTGGTCGAGAAAAAACCTGCCACAATATCAAAGAAGCTAGACCCTAAAGAAGCTATTTTAAAATATCAAGAAGAACAAAAAAACACTGTAGTTAAAGAAGCTGTCACGATGCCTCCCTATATGGATGACCTAGAAGAAGAGACCGAAGAAGGAAAAAGCTTCTCTTTTGAGGATAAGGATAAAGTAGAGTCGTTTGATGAAAATAAGACATTAAAAAAAGAACAAAAATTGAACGATGAATACAACACCGATGATGAAGTTGAAGATGGGTCCTCTGGAGAATATGGCTATGGTTGGGGTTACAGTGATTCATTTGATAAGCCTGATGAAGAATTTACAGAAGAAGAAGAAATGGATGAAGATCTAAAATATGCTCAAGGCAAAGATAAGGAAAACTAAATTAAATTAGAATTATATTATTATCCCAGTTGTCCCTTTTGTAGAATTGTCATCGAAGTCATTCATCAGCTTGAATTAAAAGTTGATTATAAAAACATTCATGAGGATTTTTCCAATATGGAAAAGCTCAAAAAAGATACTGGCCGAACAACGGTACCCTGCCTTTATATTGATAATAATCCAATGTTTGAATCTTATGATATTATGGAATGGTTAAAAACCAACAAGGATAAATTGGAAAAAGTGTATGGAAGTTAGGGACCCGGTTCATGGATTGATCCAAATTTACGACGTTGAAATCCCTATTATAACAAATGACTTTTTTTGTCGGCTTAGAAATATAAAACAGCTTGGATTCTCTGAGTTCATCTTTCCCGGTGCCACCCACTCAAGATTTTTACACTCCCTAGGAGTAATGCATGTAGGATCATTGGCATTTGATAAACTATTCCCAGGAAACAATAAAAGTAAAGATTTAACCCGCCTGAGAGAAACTTTTCGACTGGCCTGCTTGCTTCATGATATTGGGCACGCCCCTTTAAGCCACTCTTCAGAGATGGCCATGCCTCCAGTTAAAGATTTAAAAATACCTAAAGAATTTTTTCGCGGAGATCAAAATCAAGACCGTCAGGCCACGCACGAAGATTATACAATTAAATCTATTGCTGATAGTTCATTTTCCTCAGCTTTTAAACAAGTAGAAGATAAATTTGGTGTTGATAGAAAATGCGTGGCCGATTTGATGACAGGATTTGCCCGAGACCCTGGATATTTTACCGTTGAAGGAATAAATTACTTCCCTATTCTCCATCAGTTAGTCTCTAGTGAGCTAGATTGTGATCGCATGGATTACCTCTTAAGAGATAGTTATTTCTGTGGTGTTAGCTATGGAACTTTTGACCTAGACTGGCTCTTAGATAATATAAAAAAGTGCATTATTGATGATACCGTTTATTTAGGTATTACAGAAAGGGCAGTGCTCACTTTTGAAGATTTCCTTCTCTGTCGATATCATATGTTTATAATGGTTTATTTTCACTACCGTGCCGTATGCCTCGAACAACTCCTTTGTAAATTCTTTCAAACCTCCAAAGAAGAATATGTAATTCCTGGAAATATTGAAGAATATATTGAACATGATGATCATTTTCTAAATAAGATCTTAAGAAAAAGTAATAACCCTTATGCTAAGGCAATTGTAAAAAATCAGATCCCGGAAAAGATTTTTGAATCCTACAATGGAGAGCAACATAAAAAACTTGAGATCATTGAAAAATACCTTAAAGATCAAGATATAGATTTTATCAAAGGCTCAAGTGAGGGAAGAATATCAAAGTACTATGATGATGGCCGAGAGAATTACCTTTTTCCCATGAAAGTTGTGCGTATAATCTCAGGAAGGGATGAAGCAGAATATTCAGATATTAACCAGGCCACGGATTTATTCAATAAATTCCGCAAAACCCACTCTATCATGCGACTTCACTGTGATGTGCCCAGCTTGAAAGCTAAAGAAAAAAGTGACCTTTTTGATTTCATTGCCCATGTAAACTCAAAATGAGATGATAGGCCAATGGGAAAAATCTCACTTTATGTCCTTTTAATCTTGATCTATCTAGGTCTTTCAAAAAGTCTCAAGACAGACGAGAAAAGATTCTATTATAAAAATTATGAAAGTTTAGATCAATCGACCAGTTTATTAAGGCCCCCAACCTCTCTCATTTTACTTGATTCTTACTCTGAGGGATTAATCCTAAAAACCTATCTCCTAAAGATTCGTCTTATTAGAGTCTTCTCTGATAATAAAGATATCACTATAAAAACATCTCATGAGTTTTGGAAAAAGAATGCGCCCAATATAGGAATGTCGATTCTAAGATTAGATGAAGGACATCCCAAAGCAGAAATAACCCCACTACCACCGGGCAGCTATTTTATCGGTTCTTTTACTTTTGGCTCTTGGCGACTTTTAAATTCAGGAAAGAGAGTTTGGAAATTTCACCGCAGTTATCGTGATCTCCCTGAACTTCTTGGCTGGGGAAAATGGCAACCAACTAAAGACTTTTATAAAAAGATACTAATCCATAGAGAACAAAAACTGCCTTTTTATGGCCCAAATGATGAATTTGGAACGAAGGGGTCTATTACTAAGGCCAATTTCAAACGCTCCAAAGAATTAAGAAAGTTTAAAAAAGAAAATTTTCTTCTTCATCTAACGAAACTTTTCTCTCTCCCTGGAAACGCTGGAGAGCAAAATGAATGAAATAATTGATAAACTTATAATAAGAATATTTCTCTTAGTTTTTATTTGTGTAATTATCGTCCTATACAAATATTCCCATTTCCTCTTATACCCATCGAGTAAGGGTCAATTTCTAAAGCGCTTTTATCCTTCCAAAAACCCTGCTGAAACTGTTCACCTCTTTGGCCGAATACTAGGACTCGGACTTCTTTTTTCTCAATTTCAAATTTATTTAATGGATGGATTTTTTTACGCCTTTTTTGATTTTTTTATTACAGCAGTCATCACCTACACTCTCTATCTTGTGGCCCTCTATATAATGGAGTCTATCGCTTTATATAACTTTGAATATAATGATGAAATTTCTAAAAAGAAAAACATGGCCTATGCCTTGGTGACCATGGCCCATGCTCTGGGAGTGGCCCACCTTTTACAGGTTTCCATCAATGTCTCTACCGAATCAGGCCGTCACGTAATAATTTTAATTATATTTTTATGGCTTTTCACTGTAGTTATTATTGGGTTTGCCAGCAAGACCTTTAAAATAATTTCAAAGTTGCACTTCAATCAACTCTTAGTACAAAAAAATCTCGCTATTGGTTTTTCTTATTTAGGCTTTTTTCTTGGTTGGACCATCATTGTCGCCAGTGCTATCAACCTACCCATCGGTGATATCAAAAATTATGGTATACAAGTTATTTTAAAAATTCTCCTAAGTCTTATCATCTTCCCCCTTTTTAGATGGGCCTTAATCTATATTTTTAAAATTGAGCAAGACCCGGAAGAAGTGCAAGCAGAGGGGGCCATGGGGATTCGCACCATCTCAACTGGATATGGTATCTATGAAGGAATTATTCAGCTAACTTCGGCCTACTTAACTACGGTTATTACTGGAAATATTCATTTTTCTTTTTAAAACAAGGTTTTTGCATTACTGATAGAAGTTGCAAGTCCCACGCAGATCCCAAAGGTTAAGAGACTAGAGCCTCCATAAGACATTAAAGGTAGAGGAAGCCCTACAATGGGTAAAAGTCCCGTCACCATCCCCATATTAACAATGGTATGCCAAAAAAAGATCGACATAACCCCAATAACTACAATGGAATCATAGACATCCGTCACCGACTGGGCAAGCCACAAAAAGCGAAAAAATAATACCAAATAAAGGCCGATTAAAAACAAGGAGCCAAAAAAACCATGTTCTTCATTAAAAATAGAGAAGACAAAATCTGTATGATTTTCAGGTAGATAATTTAACGAGGCCTGAGTGGAATTTTTAAAACCTTTACCAAAAAACTTTCCTGAACCAATGGCAATTTTTGATTGAATAGCATTATAACCAAGTCCCTTAGGCTCCATACCAGGGTTTAAAAAGGCGGTAATTCTCTTTTTCTGATATCCCTTAAGGCCAAATTGATACATGCCCAGACCTGAAATCAACCCAATAATTCCCAGAATCATAATGGTCTTCCATTTTAGTCCCACATAGAAGGCCACCATAAAAAAGATTAAAAGAAGAACTAGTCCAGTCCCAAGGTCTGGCTGCATAATTACCAAAAGAGCAGGAATAAAAGCAAAGAGAGATGGAATAATAAGAGTTTTTAAATTTAGCTCACTGTAATATCTCTTACTGGTAAAAAAACGAGCTAGACCTAAGATAAGAGATATTTTCATGATCTCTGAAGGTTGTAATCTAAAAGGCCCAAGCAGAATCCATCTTTTTGCACCCATTCCCTGTATGCCTAAAAATAAAACCAGCAAAAGGAGCCCAATATTTACCCAATAAATGGGCCAGGAAAAACGGGCCAGGGTGGAAGGCCTTAAAAAACTAATTAAGAATCCAATAAAAAGAGAAAATCCAAATAAAAAGATTTGAGTTTGATATAAATTAGAGACCACGCCAGAGTTAGAGCCATGAGTGGCGGAGTAGAGATTTAAAATCCCCACCACAAAAATGGCCGAAGTAATAATAAAAAAAGAAAAATCATATTTTTTAATAACTGCCCAAAAATTCGCTGTAATCATTGTTTACTCACCCTTTGTGCCATTTTTTTTTCTTCTGCTAAAATTTCAGATCTGGTCTCAGGTTGATACGTTCTCATATACTGATCAATAATATTTCTTGCCACAGGGGCCGCTGCAGTAGACCCATGACACCCATGTTCTACCACCACAGACACTGCAATTTTAGGATTCTTAACTGGGGCAAAAGAGACAAAGATTCCATGGTGGCGAAATTTATATTCCATTTTTTCACATTTATTATAAATTTTATCCGAGGCAATTCTTATAACTTGTGAGGTCCCAGTTTTTCCTGCCATATTTAATCCTCTACCTCTAAACCAATAGGCCGTTCCTTTTTTCTCATTAACAGCTTTAAACAATCCCTTTTTCAAAATTTTTAAAGTTTTAGGTTTGAATTTTAATGAGCGGATTAATTCCGGTGAATTTTTTTCCACCACCTCACCATCATTATTAAAAATTTCTTTGAGGTAATGAGGTCTATAAACTTTTCCACCATTGGCCAAAGCAGCGTAGCTCATGGCCAGTTGAATGGGGGTAGTCAAAGCAAAAGATTGGCCAATGACAACAGATAATGTTTCTCCTCTTTGCCATTTCTCACCAGTGTATTCTTTTTTCCATTTTTTCGTGGGCATAAGGCCTGGAATTTCCCGTGGCAGAGATATTCCTGTTTTCATCCCCAGTCCTAACATATTAGCGTATTTGGCCAGTACATCGATATCAAGAATTTGTGCCAGTTTATAAAAGTAAATATCGCAAGACTCTTTAATTGCTTTATAAATATTTACCTTGCCATGACCACCTCTTTTCCAACAATGAAATCTCCTATTCCCAAATTTAATATGTCCTTTACATTTAACTTCGGTTTTTTCATCGATAAGTCCCTCTTCTAATCCTGCCAAAGCGGTTACCGTTTTAAAGGTTGATCCTGGTGAGTAATGTTCTTGGATATTTCTATCAAGCAAAGGATTGTTTTCATTAGTTATCAAAGAATTCCAGTATTCATGAGAAATTCCCCGGCCAAATTGTGAAGGATCAAAAGAAGGCCTAGAAACCATGGCCAAGATTTCTCCCGTCTCCACATCAACAACAACCGCACTACCAACCTTTCCCTCAAGCGATTTATAGGCCACCATTTGAAGATCTTTATCGATGGTCAGTCTTAAGTTACTTCCCCTTTTAAAGGGCCTATTAATAATACCTTTAAAGAGCTTATCTGCGCCAACATGGCGTCTGGCACGGCCTAGAGCATCCACTTCCACAATTTGATGGCCGTTCTCGCCTCTAAGATGCAAATCAAGGACTTCTTCTATACCTGCTTGGCCGATGTGATCTCCCGGCCTATATACATAATTATATTTTTTTCGAAGCTTAGGGATTTGTTTTCTATTGATCTCAGAAATATAACCGAGCAGATGCGCTCCCACTTCTTTTTCTGGATATTCTCTGCCAATAAATTGCCTTACCGAAATCCCTGGAATTTTAAAGTTTTCCGTCTCTATAATGGCAACTTCTTTCATTGATATATTTTTCTTAATTACCACTGGCATATAGCGAGCTTGAATAGAATTCTTTTTTAAAATCTTTTCAATTCTAGAGACTGGTAAATCAATAATCTTTGCCAATTTTTTAAGCGAGGTATTTTTATTACGTAAATACTGAGGAATAATAATGGCATCAAAACGGGGTACGTTGTGAATTAAAATTTTATTGTTGCGGTCAAGTACTAAACCCCGAGGTGCTCTAAGATTCTCCTTACGAAGAATATTTTCTAAAGAATATTTTAAAAATTGTTCACCATTGTGAATTTGTAAAAACCATAATCGGGCCAAAATGATGGCAAAACTAAAAACCACAATATTACCTATTATGGTGACCCTAGATTTATAATCTTTAACTGGGTTTTCTTGTTGTAACATCTAACCTACGCCCCGTAATGAGGCCTCCTCATCCTGTTTCCAAATGCGCTCTAAAACAAGAAATAAAACGGGTGCAAGAAGAGAGGCCATTAAACTTTCTGGGATGAAAATCCAAATTCTGCTCCATACAGGCCCATTTTGAAAATAAAGAAATAGAGAAGAAAATAAAAGCCACAAAAAGAAACATCCCTGGACAACAAAGATAACTAAAGGAAAAGCAAAAAATTGCACTGTTTCTTTGAATAAATAAATAATACGTGAAATTAAAACACCAATAAAAGTTCCTATCGCCCAACTCTCTATGGAAAATAGTGAGTGAAAAAACTGAACCATGAGGATGAGCACTGCTAAATAGGGACTATCTAATTTAAAGCTCAAATAAAGAACAATAAGGATATTAAAAGGAATTTGATAATCTTCAATTCCAATGAGAGGTAAAACTGTAGCAGTTATTACTTCTAAAAGAATTAAAAGAAGTAAGGTCAACCCCATAGAACGAAGTAACTTAAGAGTTGATATATTCAATTCTTACTCCCTAATTTGAGTGGGCGATTAAGTATTTCCCATTCTTTTTCTTTTTTATTCCTATCAGGGAGAATAAGTACAATAACCTCTTCTAAATTCCCAAAATCAACACTTGGAGTAATCTCAATATGCTGAGTAACGCTATAACTCTCTCTCTCTATTTTACTTATGCGACCTATCCTAACCCCCTTAGGGTACATATTACCAAGGCCCGAAGTTAAAATAAGATCATTTAAAATTACGGGCACCACATTAGAGACGTACTTCATAAAAATTTTGCCCTTTTCATATCCTTCTAAAATTCCATGGGAACGGGACCTTGCAACAATGGCATCAACTTTATTATTGGGATCAAGAATAGTTAAAACATCAGCAAAATGATCAGTGAGTCGATAAATATATCCTACCAATCCTTTAGATGTTACGACCGGTGACTGCAACCTAATGCCATCTTCAAGCCCCTTGTTAATTCTTAAAACTTTAAAATTACTAGAAGAATTCCATCCTACAATTTGCGAAAGGATTGGTCTTTTTGTCTGCTTTCTACCAAATGCCAGTAATTGCTTTAGCCTTTTATTTTCTTTGGCCAATTCTTCAAAATCAAAAATTTCGTTTTCTAAGTCCGCTATTTTATTTTTTAAAAATTTGTTTTCCTTGCTGGCCTCAATATTTGCCAAGTAATTATTAAAAAGACCTGAAACTTTATGATTAATTGATGTAACTCCTTGCTGGATGGCAGCAAAGTTAGTCATAAAAAAGGATTTAGCTGGCGATACTTTTTCATACTTCCCACTCCATTGCGACACACCATATAACGAGATAGCAAGAATCAGAATATCAAGACCTAACCTAAGCCTATTGTTTTTAAAATCGGAAAAATCCATAGAATCAAGAGTAACCAATTATCTCTTAAATCGCCAATATTCTTTACTGTTTTAGGCCGCAAATGGTAGGTTTTCGATACTATAAAAATTTAAGGATTAGCTCTATGTCAAAAAGTTTTTCAGAAAAGACCTCAGGATTATTTGTAACTCTCTTTATAGGATTTATTGTTATCTCATTTGTTGTCTCAGGGTATCAAGGCAGTAAAGGCAACAACAATATAATCGGTAAAGTTGGAGATTATAAAATAGAAAGAGATGAGTACCAAAACGCTTATCAAAGGCAGATGACCTTCTATAAACAGATCTACGGGGGCAAAGATCTTACCTCTAAGCAAATCAAGCAATTAAAACTCCGCGAAAATATTACTCAACAATTGATAAACCAAAAACTTATGCTGATTTTTGGAGATGAAGTTGGAACTTTTGTCTCTGAATCCGAAGTGAAAGATAGCATTAGAAACTATGCTCAAAATGGTAAAAAAATATTTCAATCCAGCGGAAGATTTAATGTAACTCTTTATAAAAATGCATTAAAAAATGCTGGTATTTCTGTCTCCAAATTTGAAGAAGATAATAAAGCAATGCTGCAAAGTAAAAAGTCATTTGACCTCGTCGCCCAATACCCATTATCAAATAGCTTCCTTAATGACGTAAAAGAATTTCGAAAAAATGCCGTTAAGGCCCAAGTGGTGCAACTGAATTCAAGAACTCTTGAACAATTCGTTAAAGTTAGTAAAAAGGAACTGAACACTTTTTATGCTAAGGAAGAGAACTTAAATTTAACTAAGGCCAGATATGAGGCCAAGAAAAACATTTTTGCTCGCCCTGAAGAAATTAAGGCCAGACATATCCTAATCACCCCTAAACCGGGAAAAGACAAAGATGCTGAAAAAGAAATCAAAAGATTGGCAAAAAAGGTTAACACTAAAAACTTTGTTCGAATGGCCAATAGATATGGTGATGGGGCCAAGAATAAAAATGGTGGAGACCTAGGCTGGTTTTCCAAAGGCCGAATGGTTCCAGAATTTGAAAAAGTTGTATTTTCACAAAAAGTTGGCGCTATCTCAAAACCCGTTAAGACGCCATTTGGTTGGCATATAATCTTTGTTGAAAAGAAAAGAGCTGAAGTTGTTCCAACTTATGCAGACTTTAAAGATCAGGTCGCCACAGGGATCATTCAAGAAGGAAAACAAGATGAGATACTAAAGCTGGCAAAAACTTTACAAACAAAGCTGGTAACGCTGCTAAATAAGAATAAGTTTAAAGCAGTAGAGAAATTACAAAAAAAATATAAATTTCAATTTTTAAAAGACTTATCTTTTAATCAATTTGATGGAACTGCAGGAAAAATAAAAATTTCTGGAGAGGGATTAAATAAAATTTTTCAAGATAAAACGGGAAAGACTCTAATCTTAAGAGAGGGAAATATCATGACCCTCGTAAAGGCCAAAAAAACCTTGAAAAGAAAATCTGAGACAGAAGAGAATATGGTTATCGAACGTTTCAAACAAACAATCGGCCAGATGTTCACCGTCGACCTCTCTAATCAGATGAGATCTAAAACCGATATCAAAATTTATAAATTCTATTAGATGGCCGATAAAAGTCTCAAATGGTCAGAGAATGTCTCTGGCCAATTTTATGTGGATGAAAATTGTATTGCCTGTGATGCCTGTATCGTTGAGGCCCCTAAATTCTTCATCATGAATGATCAAGATGGACATGCCTATGTCTGCGCACAACCACAAACAGAAGAAGATATTAAAAGTTGTATGGAAGCACTAGAATGTTGCCCCGTCGAGGCCATAGGCAACGACGGAGCTAATTAATTATCTTTTAAGCGTTAGAACTTCTTGGGCCATTTCATCCGCGGTGGTGATCACCTTCCCATTGGCCTTGAAATTTCTCGATTGAGTCATTAGAGCAACAAATTCTTTTGCTAAATCCACATTAGAGAGTTCTAGAGACTTAGATAAAATCTCTCCTCTACCGGCCTCTTCAGGCCCTCCAACAGCTGCCTGCCCTGAGGTTCGAGTTCTTTTATAGAGGTTTTTCCCCATTTTAAAAAGTCCCTCTTTATCTTCAAATTTTGCCAGAGCTACTTGAGCAATTTCCCGTAACTCTCCATTAGTATAAGCAGCGGTCATAACCCCTTTATCATCAAAGGCCAAATTCGCTAAAGTTCCCGCTGAAAAACCATTTTGGGTATGTCTGGCAACATTTGATTTAATTCCATATTGAGTAATGGCACGAAGTCCATCTCCTCCTTCCGTCAACGATTTACCAAAATTAATTTTTATTTTCTGACCAGGCCTGGCACCATCACTAAAATTAAAAGAGTTTTTAGATTCTATCTCTTCCTTTAACAGGCCATTATCATCAAATTGTAATCTTCCTGCACCCATCTCTACTAATTCACCCTTCTTTCCATCTGCAGCGTCAGTTCCATCTACCATCGCATGGTATTCCCACTGATTATCCTCAATCTTATTGAAATACAAAGTTACAAGCCTTTGCGTCCCTAAATTATCATAGACCGCCAATCCAGAAGAAAAATGAGAGGTAGCTTCAGCGTCTCTGCTATCAAATTCTAAAGGCTTTACTCTCGTATCAAGGTTCATACTAAGTTCTATTTCTTTGGTGGCCTTTGCCTGAATATTGGCATTGGTTAGAGAGATAGGTTTAAGTAGGGTGGTCTTTTTACCATCTCTATACTCAAAACCTAAAACCTTATATCGATCACCGGTAACCAACTCTCCGGACTTATTAAAATGAAAAGAACCATCCCTTGTATAGCCACTGCCAAAAGGGGCATCAACTATAAAAAATCCTTCACCGTTAATTGCAAGGTCGGTATTAGAATCTGTTCGGGTAACATCTCCCTGGCCATGTAACACTTTAACATGTCCTAGACGTGTACCTGCCCCAATCTGACCGCCAGCTGCCACACCTTTTAAAGACACTGCTAGTATGTCTTGAAACTCTGCTCTTGATGCTTTAAAACCTGTGGTTCCCGCGTTGGCGATATTATCACCTGTTATCGACATACTCTGCCCGTTAGCGGCAAGACCTGTGATACCAATATTAAAGGATCTCATAATACTCATGGCGTCCCTCCTAGACTTCTAATGTTGAGATTATTTAAGTAACGACAGACTTAAATTAAAGGCCTCCAGAAAGGACCGGCCAATTCTCAATTAACTTATAATAATTGTCGAATCAATTTTCGTAAAAATATTATTGTTTATGCTTTTTTTATCCATTGCAGTCACTACCGTGTTATTTTTCACATCGATAATATAGGCGGCCTTATCAGTTATAACCAGGGAATCCTTCCCCCCTTTTTTTCTAAGTTGGTTAATGGCCTTTTTAATTTTAGCAAATTCCTTATTATCCATATTCAGTTTTCTTTCCTTTAATCGCTTTAGTGCATGAGTTGATACTTTAACTTCATTTTTAGTATCTAAATTTTTTTGCAGGAGTCCTTTAAAATCAGAAACAAGTTCTTCTTTTTTTACCTTGGCCTCGGTCTTAACGTTTTGTGGCCTTTTAAGGTTTGAAATAGCTATATTGTTTTTAACCATCTAGTTTTTTTGCCGGTTCTTTTGGTTTGTATATCTTATTATCCCTCGGCAAACTAAAACTTTCAACATCGCGCAAAAATACCCGTGTCCCACCGTCTATCTTTAAGACAGTTTCTCCATTTTCAAATCTAACATCGGTAACGAGACCTTTGGTTTTGGTCTCACCCTTAAATGATTTATGGGTGTTATCCATCGCCATCACTGAAATATTATAAATACCAGATTTCGCTTCAACCCCATCCTGTCTCGTTCCATCCCATTTTATAAGGTGATTTCCCCGGGACAAATTTTCCATATCAATTTGCTTTAGCATTTGTCCTTTTGCGTCGGTAATTCTAACCATCACCTTTTTTCCATGCTGTGGTAGTGAAATCGGGATATCCATTGTACTGCCTTGCCCAGCATGTTTTATGGTGGTTCCAGCTGTCATAACTTCCTTGCCTAAAAATGAGGCCGCGTAAAATTGACTTTCAGTAGCTGAATTTGGATTCATGCGATCTAAACTAGCATTCATCTTGGTCATCTGTTCAAGTTGGCTCATCTGCGCTAAATCTGCCGTCAGCTGTTTTTGATCCATAGGGTTTGTGGGATCTTGATTTTTAAGTTGATGAGCAAGAATTTTCATAAACCCATCTTTTCCTAATTTAGTTTTTTCAGAGGCATTCACAAATTTAAGACCACGGGAATGTTTATTACCGGCAATACGATTTAAATCCGTCTGATCTTTTCTATTTCTAATAGATATATTTTTATTGAAATTATTTTTAAAATCGGGCCTACCCATTTTAGTCATTTAGGCCCCCCTCGATCTTTTATCCATTATCTCTTCCCAAATTCGTTGTCGCCTTCTAGAATCCTGATCAAGCTCTTCTCGTTCAAACATATTTTCTTCAAAACGCTCAGCTATCGCCTCTTGGCCATCACTTATTAAGGTGGCCATATCATTATTTAGAAAATTATTACTTCCCGCTAATTGCACTGTAAATTCCGAGACCTTAAGGCCTGCCTTTTCAAGTGAGTTCATTAATAGATTTTCATGTTTATTAAAAAAGTCTTTTCCTGCCTCAGATTGAGTTAATATCTTCATATTTAGCTGTCCCTGCTCGCCTAGAGACTGGGCCACGATATTAAATTGTCCAAGAGTTCCATCTTTAATTGCCAGGTTAAGCGCCTGTCCTTTATGGATAGAATTTTTCGCTACTATTTTAGAAATCCAATTAAATAATTGTTTAGTGTCTCCAAATTGTAATTTATTTTCTTTAGGGGCCTCACTCTTTCCAATCTCACCTAGATCTTTTTTACCTTCCATCAAAGTAAGAATATTTGCCTCTTCTGTGGCCGCTTCAACCTTATTATCTTTTTTAATATTATATATTTTATTAAAATTATTTAATCCCTCATTTTTACCTGAAGTCTTTGAAATATCTCTTTGAGATAAGAATAAATCGTTTGACTCTAGCTTAGCGATCTTTTTATCACCTTTAAGTTCTCTTAAGGACTCATTTTTAAAAGTTAAAACATTACCTTCTTCTTTTTTCACTAATTTATTAGGTACTTCTTTTAAGTCAAATTTCATCTCTTTGACTTCTTCTACCGTTTCTTCAATCTTACCATCTGGTAGAACTGTTAATTGTAGTTTCACCATTCCTCTGTTTTGCATCTCATCTAAGAAGTTTAAAAAATCATTAGGGATATCTTCAGTTGCTTCCTGGGAATTATTATCCGTTTGAATTTCAACAGGGATTAAAGTTTGAATTCCACTCGCAATCATTTTCTATGGCCCTTTTCAGTTGTGCTCCTATCTTTTCATAGTCAAAAACTGTTTTTGTAGTCGGGCAGATATTTCCTTATCCATCTGATTGAATAATTTTGAGACCTTAAGTGGGTCAAGGCCTCTAAGTATTTTTATGGTAATCTCAGGTTCTTGAACTGATAACACTTCGGCCGCCTTAGAGGCCTTCATATTGGAAATAATTTCCACCATATTGTTTATTCTGTCCTCTTCACCTATTTTTATATCATCTAAGCAGCCTAGTATTTTATTCTGCTTGCCGGTCAAAAGCTTAATTCTCTTTTCAAACTGTTTAACAGACATATTTAGCTTTCGTTCTCTTTGTATTAATTCGAGCTCTTTTTTATCGATTGCTTCTTCTTTTTCAAGCAACCCTTTGAAATACTTCACTAATTTATTAGCATCAAGATTACTTAATTCCTTTTTTACCGCCCGTTTAAATTCTTCTTCTGTATAGGTCTTTGCTTTTTCCTGGGCAGAGAGAGTAAAGCTCATCAATAGCAAAGATAAAATCCATCTATTCATGACTTCCTCCATATTTCATTATGGTGTAATCATCCATATCTTTTTGTTCCTTCTGGGCAATTTTTTTCTTAAATCGCTCAAATTGTTTCTCTTTTAGTTTATCAATACTTTTATATTCACCTTCGGCCTTTTTAAGCTCTAGTTTTCGAAACTTAAGCTCCTCATTTAACTTGGACATCTCTTCTTCTTTTAATTTTATCATCGCTCTCTTCCCCTCTAAGTAACTGGGGAAAAAATGTAGCATTTTCCCAGAAACTGTCTTTTGTAAAAGCGACCCCATCTCATCATATCCCATGGTTATTTCTTTATTTAATTTTTCTATTTCTCTTTTTTTGAGTTGTATTTTAGTTATTACTTTTCCTAAATTAAGTTTTGCTTTCTTTTCTTCGAATTCTCTTAATTTTAAAATACTATCTAATCTAAAATTAAATTTTTTCATCTATTCGTTGTTCGCTATTTTCTTTTCAGCATTTAAAACTATCTGTTCCAACTCATCGTAGAGTTCATCAATAGAAACTGAATTTCGATCCTCTAAATCCTGTTTCATAAGAGTTTCAAAAGCTTCAATTAATTCTAAGGCCACATCCACCTTGGGATTGGCGCCACTCATATAAGCACCTACATTTATCAGATCAATGGTATCCTTATAGGACGCAAGCAAATCTCTAAGTTTTGATGCTAGTGCTTTGTGATCAGGTTTAACCACTTGATTCATCACTCGGGAAATAGAACTCAAGATATCAACGGCAGGAAAATAATTTTTTTGCGCCAACTCCCGAGATAAAATAATATGTCCATCGGCAATCGCTCTAATGGCATCAGCAATGGGTTCATCCATATCTCCACCTTCCACTAAAACGGTATACATTCCAGTAATAGTTCCCGAGCCTCGTTTAGTACCGGCCCTTTCTAAAAGTTTTGGCAATCTCGAAAAAACTGTTGGGGTATAACCTTTCTGACCTGGTGGTTCTCCTGCTGCTAAGGAGATCTCACGATTTGCCATGGCAAATCGTGTTATTGAATCCATCATAAACATCACATTTTTATTTTTATCTCTAAAGTATTCAGCAATAGTTGTGGCCGTATAGGCCGCTTTCATACGAATTAAAGGTGAACAATCAGAGGTTGCCACTACGATAACCGATTTTTTTAATCCTTCAGGTCCTAAATCTCTTTCTATAAATTCTAAAACCTCTCGTCCCCTCTCACCAACTAAAGCAATTACACTCACATCAGCATTGGTAAATCGCGCCATCATTCCCAGCAGCACAGACTTACCTACTCCCGACCCTGACATGATTGCCAATCGTTGTCCCTGGCCTGCAGTCATAAAAAAATCAATTGAATGAATACCCGTTGTAATAGGAGTCGCAATAGGAGGTCGATCAAGAGGATTAATGGGATTGCCATAAATAGAACGGGTCTCAAAACTTCCCATCAACGGGCCCTTGTTATCAAGGGGTTTTGCTTGAAAATCCAGCACTCGACCTAACATCGAGTCATATAATGGTATCTCTGTGGTCAACTCTCTTAAATAAACCTTAGTTTCAGAGTTAAGTCCTGATATTTCGTCATAGGGCATGGCCAGACATTTTTTTCCTTGAAGTGCTATCACTTCACCAAAAACACGCGGTCCATAATCAGTAACAAATTCTACTTGGCTGCCGATTATCGCCCTGGGCAGACTTATTTCATATACCATTCCCTTATTGGAATGAATTTTTCCAATTTTCTGGTAAGGCAGAGTATTTTCAAATGCCTTATTAAGAGGATTTAGATCTAAATTAGTTTTCATCTATAAAGTCTTTATTAAACACGCCTATTTTCTCAAACAATTTATCTAAAGCGTGAAATTGTTCTGTTTGAGAACATTTAATCATTCCATTATCTGAGTCCACGACAATCCCCTTTTCAGGAAGGTCATAATCCACTACAAAGCGAACATTTTTTAACTCGCCTATTTTTTTCTGCAGTGATTCTAAAACTTCTGGCATTTTTTCAAAGTCATTTTTATTAACCTGAATATTAAAATTTGTCTGAGTTTGTAGTTCTAAAATAAGTTTTTCTAATAAAGATTCAAGATAGTTACCATCATCTTTTAACTCTCGCATAATAACCCACTTGACTAGGTTTTTTACCATGAAGAGAAGTTGAATTTTTTGTTCCTCAAATAATACTTCTTTTGAGGCCATTAAATCTTCTAATAAAGTAGTTAAAACACTTACCTGTGCTTCAGAGTCTATTTTAAGCTTGGCAGTTATTTCATCTTTTCCTGCTTGAATGCCCTCTTCATGGGCCTTTTCAAAGGTCTCTTTTTCTAGCAACTTAAGTCTGCTTTGGATTTCGATCTGGATTTTATCTTCTTGCTCTCTCTCTCTCTGATTTTTTCGCTCATTTTGTTCCTGCGCCAGTTCTAAAATTTTAAAACCTTTAGAATCGGCCAACTCCGCTTCAAATTTCAATTCTTGATCTCTTTTTTCTACTAGATTTAGGGGAGTAAAGGCCACTGATTCAATTTTATCAGAATCTGGTTGCTGCCCTGAAAGGGAGTCAAAAACAAAATCTCTAACTTCTATTTGTTTTTTTTCCATGCCTATTCCTTAGGCTATTGCTTTATCAGACTCGATCACATGAATCATTTCATGTATAACCTGAGCTGCTTTGGCCGGGTTCGTTTCTATTTCTGAAACAATTTTTTCTCTCAAGAGATTCCCTTCTATCTTTTGCGGATTAATCTTCTCTTCAATTTGTGGCAGGGCATCTTCAAGTCCTGGCAATTTCTGTGCCTTTTGCACCTTCTCTAATTCCTCAAGTGTTCTTGGAAGGAAGTCTTCAATGGACTCTACCGTATTATCTGTTACCCACTGAATAAACGGTTTAACTACAAAGAAGAAAAACAGGGTTATCGCCAGACCGATCGCCAAATATTTTATGATATTTTTAACAAGTTCCCGATTGGCCCTCTCTCTAAATAAGATATGTGCTGCTTCCACATCTTCTTTGATAAACTCCATACTTTTTATGGTTAGATCATCCCCTCTTTTTTTAACCAGGCCTAAAGTTGATCCCACGATGGCACTAAAATTTGCTAAGTCACTTTGGGACCAGGCCTCATAGACCATTACCTGTTTCCCATCTTTCATTATTGGTTTTCCAGCTTGGTCTACCTGAGCGACTCTTCTGCCATCAATCATAACGGCAGCACTAATCTTAGAGATTCCTGCTGTTGGCCTTTTTTCTTTGGTAACAATGGATGGAATACTATAATTTCTGGTAGTCAGTTCCTTACTTACGGTATTACTGGTTGCTGCAATTCCTCGTTGAGGTATTTTTCCTGGAAGGTTACTTCTAGATCCTGGAATACCCTGAGCTGATGGCCTTCTACCGTCAAGATTTTGTATATTTTTAACTTCTGATACTATTGCGGGGTTTTCGGCATCAAACTGGGTCTTCGTTGAAACGGACTCAGTAAAATCCATCACCACAGCGACCTTGGCCACTACTTTTCCTGCACCAACAATCTTAGATAAAATCGCTTCAATTTTTTCTTCATATTGTCTGGATATTTTTAACTCTAGGGCCATCCTATTGGCGGTATACTCGGTCATACGATCGCCGATATTTTCGGAAAGTTTTTTTCCACGAGCATTTAAGATGACAACATTTTCCTGCCTCATGCCTTCAATTGCCGCAGAGACAAGAGACCCGATTCCTTTTATTTCTTGTGGCGTAAGACTTACCCCGCGCGCGAGTTCAACCACAACGGAGGCCGATGGTGCTTTTTTTTCCACAACAAAGGGACTGGACTCGGGAATAGAGAGATGGACCCTGGCGCGATTAATCCCCCGAATATACATGATGGTTCTAACCAACTCACCTTCTAGCGCTCTTTTACGATTAATTTTTTGTACAAAGCTGGTGGTGCCAAATGTTTGCTTATCTAATACCTCATAACCTAGAGTTCCGGAAAAATTAACTCCTAAAGTGGCCAGATGAAGTCTCCATTGATCAACCATATCTTTTTGTATCTTTATGGTTTTTCCATTGTCACCCACTTGGTAGGAAACTTTTTTTTCCTCAAGAAGTAGACTAATTTTTTTTGAATCTTCCTTGTTTAAATCGGTATATAAAGTGGCATAGCGTGTTTGTGCCGCCCACATAATGATACCAACCATACCTGCCAGGATAAAAGCAGAAGTTACGACAACTCCAACTTTTCTGTTGTTATCCAATCTCGAAAAGAAATCAGTTAGATTGCCAATCGCTCTTTGTATAAAATCTTGCAACGGTTACTCCCTTATACCTGCATTTTCATAATCTCTCGGTATGCATCGATCACTTTAAGTCGAATTTGATTCATGGTTTTAAAAGCAATCTCTGCTTTTTCTACCGCGAGCATAGTCTCATGAATATTTTTGCTTTTTCCTGTGACTAATTTTTCAATCGCCTTATTGGCCTGGCCTTGTAGATCATTCACTTCGCCAATATAGTGGCCAAGCACCTCGCCAAAGCTTTTGCCTTCTCCTGATGGGACCTGTAGTTCTCTGAAAGCTTTAGAAGGCTCAATTTTGGCCTTTTTAACCCATGTATTTCCATCCACGTTTTTTAAAATGTTAGACATTGCTGCTTTTGTTTCAATAGGCATAGATCACCTCACTTAGTTTATCTTCCAATTTCTAAGGCCTTTAGGGCCATTCCCTTGGCCGTATTTAAGGCCGTAATATTTGCTTCATAACTTCTTGTAGTTGAAATCATATTGGCCATCTCTTCCATTACATTTATGTTTGGATAGGCCACATAACCTTGCTCATTAGCATCTGGATGTCCCGGCTCATATTTAAAAATAGGTGGTCTATCGGTTGAGACAACTTCCACCGCCTGGACTTTTTGGGCAGTCTCACCAAGTTCCCCTTCAAGTATTTCAGAAAAGCTTTTGCTGGCAGGCATAGCACCATAAACCACTTCTTTTCTTCGATAAGGGCCACCTTCTACCGTTCTTGTGGTTTGAGCATTGGCAATATTTGAAGAGATCGCACCCATTCTTTTTCTATTGGCCGCTAGTCCTGATGCACTGATTTTCATGCTTGATAATAAGTCCATTTACTACCTCTCTGTTCCAACGGCATATTTCATAAGGCCCAACTTCTTATTTAAAAGCTGAATCGAAGCATCGAATAAAATTTTATTCTCTGCCATTTTTGCCATTTCATCATCTCGGTTAACTGTATTTCCATCGTCACTGATCACTCCGTTAGGATCATCAAAAACTTGTGCCTGAAGGTTATCAAAACCTCCACCGCCAACGTTATAGTGTCTAGGATCGTCTCCCTGAAGAGTTTGCATTTCATCAATATCAAGTGCGCGTGCTAAGGCCTCTTCAAAGTCAATTCTTTTGGCCTTATAACCTGGAGTCTCCGCATTCGCGATATTACCAGAAATGATTTCTTGTCTCATCTGCCGCAAATTTAATGAGGTAGATAGAGCTTTTAGTGTCGAATCTTCAATATTCATTACTACCTCAAATTGATAAAAAAGGCCGACCCCTTGTTTCTATACTCATTAATCTTATTTCTAAGAGTTCTAATGGAAACACCTAGGATTTTTGCCGCCTGAGTTCTATTTTCACTGGTATGAATAAGGGCCTTTTTTATTAGAAGTTTTTCTGCTTCTTTTAAAGACATCAAACGAATTCCGGTATTATCATCATCGTTTACTAAGCTGACCGCTTTTTTCTCTCCGATTTCTAAATCTTTTTCTGAGAGAGAAATTTGATCTGAATTTTTAACAGAGCTCTCAATAACAGTTTGTAGTTCCGCTAAGTTGTGGGTCCAGTAATGTCCTAGAATCTTTTCCATCGCCGGAGGATTAATCTCCATAGTTCCTGTGTCGTTTTCACAGTACTGGCCTATAAAATACTTGGTTAGCATTTCTAAATCTGCGGGTCTTTCTCTTAGTGGGGGAATTAAAAAGGCCGTTCCTGAAATAAAAGTATAAAGGCCTCGATAAAAGCGTCCTGCTCCAACCAGCTTTGATAAGTTTTTAGTCGTTGTAGCAACAATCCTAACATCTAAGTCATAGTCATCTAAATCTACTAAAATCTTATGGATTCTTTTTTGAAATTCATCTTCTAGCCCATCGACGTTGGCCAAAATAACCGTACCACCGTTAGCAGCTTCAAGCGCTCCTTTGGTAAAACGTCCTGTCTCTTCATCTCTAAAGCCTAAGATGGCATTTTCAACATCTTTATGGCCTTTAGTACAATCGACTACCAAAATTGGATTATTGGCACGATTTGAATTCATATGAATCAAATTGCCCAAAGACCTTTTTCCGACACCAATTTCACCTACGATAAGTATGGTGGCCTTAGTAACTGCGACGTTTTTGGCCATCGAAATCGTTCTTTCTACTTTTGGATCCTGACCAAACAATTCCACGTTTATAGTTTCCATTAGACCTCCTGTCTTTCTTGCTCCATCCTAGAGCAAGAAACTAAAGTGTTTTACTTTTTATATTTATCAAGGAAATTTCTGACCTTGCTAACTCCTTTATATAACTCGACGTACTTTCTGCTTCAACCAGCTCTTCAAATATGCCTTGACCTTTTTCAAGTTGATTTCCTTCAACATAGGTCACACCTAAAACATATTTTATTCGCTCAAGATATGAAGATTTATTAAAATCTTTTAAGAAACTAACAACTGCAAGCTCAAGCTTTTTTAAATCTTTGTCTGCTGCTAAAAGTTCAATATTTATATATTTAATCCATTCTTTAACAGCTTTAAGATCCTTATTTTCTTTACTTGTCCTTTTCGTATCTTTTAGCAATGCCTTAGAAACCTTTTTGAATTTTTCAATAAATCCTTTTTTATACAGTGAGTCCGTATAAGACTTCAACAAGGAGGCAATCTCAGAACTTGAATGCCCTCTCTCATCTGTTTTTTTTGATAAATATTTTTCAAGATATTTGATAGAACTTAAATATTTGTTCTGTGAATAGGCCATTATTCCTTTAAAGAAATTTGCCTTATTGTCTCTCGGATATTTCTTTTCATATTCCACGATTAAATTTCGTGCCTCTTGATCATTTTTTAATTTCAAATTTTTAGTAATACGCAAATCAAGAAGATATTTTTCAGGATAAAACCCCTTCCCTCTTTCAATCCATATAGGAAAAGATCTCTTAGGTTTATTTTCAATCTTTTTAAAGTGATCATAAACTTGATCAAATATTTTATAAAACCCTAAATTAACCAATGCCTTGCCAACAAAATAGCTCATCAAGGGATCCGGCGCGGTATTTTTCTCGTAATCCCCTTTATGCTTTTCATATAAAAGGATTAATTTTCGATACTCCTCTTTATGGAAATATTTTCTAATAAGCCCATTAGTGACTTCCGCCCCATCGGCCATAAAGACTCTTCTTTTTGAAGGTTTTAAAGATTCCAGCGGAATCACTTCAAGGTAGGCCAAGGCCTTATTGAAATCTTTATCCACAATAAAAGTTCTAAGTCTGGTAAGCCATAAAAGGTTTTTTAGATTCTGAGTGAGAAATTCATCCTCTCTATCTCTCACTTTCAAAAATGCTCTAGTTTCCAAGTCATCTTCATTTAATTCTTTTTTCCTTACCGTTCTTATCCCCACGTAGCGAATTCGGGCCTCTAAACTACTGGTATAATCCGATGAGCGATCAATGGCATTTTTATAAAGCTTAATGGTTTCTTCTGGATTCCCTCCCATTAGTTCATGAGATAGGGCAATTCTTAAACGGGCCTTTGATGAAACTTTGTGAAAGGAGTAATATTTAATAAACTTTTTAAACAGTTTAAATGATTTTTTAAATTTTCCTTCCCGGAAATAGGACTCAGCGACATTAAATAATATTGCTTCATGAATAGGATCTGCCAGAGATCTTCTATTTTTTTCAAATAATTTAATGGTCTTATAGGAATCGTTTTCTTTTAAAAGGAGTGTTGTTTTTACTGCTAGCATTTCCTGAGCAGAAAAGAATTTACTAAACTCACTATCGGCGGTTATTTTTTTTACTTTTTCTTTTTGCCAAAATTCAGTCACTAAATATAAAAGTGTCTTGGCCGAAAATCTCGTCACTTCAATATCAGAGTATTTTTTACTGTAAAAATAAAGTTGCTTGGCCGACTCTACTGCATTTACATAATCTTTTTCTGCCATGTAAAGGCCGGTCAAATACTTTAAGATGGCCCGTTTGAGGGGATATCTATCAGTTCTTTTATAGATGTTCTTTAACATATTTAGCGCATACTTAGCAGCTTCAGAGTCTTCTTGTTCTAAATTAAGTTTAAGAAAAGCATTGGCCTCTAAATATTCATTGAAATCAACTTCTGAGTCGGGCCCATATTTTTTTCGATACAGATCGATTGATTTTTTCATCAATCCAAACTTTCTTTTCCTGTAGAGATTTATAGAGAGTTGAAGATGGGCCTCTCTTTCATCTTTTATGCTGGTTCTATCTGTTATGGGATAGAAAAAATCAGGGGTTTTTCTCTTAAGATTAAGAGCTTTTGGTGGTGCTAAGCTAATTGCCGGGTAATTCCAAATAAAAGAGGCCCCATAGCGAAAATCACGATAATTTGTATCGCTGATTTTTAAAACGGGGGCCTTCTTAGGAGGTTTAACAGAGGCAATTTTACGACTAGGTCTAGTTTTGTACTTTTTTGTGATGATTTTTACCGGTTTAATATCCGGTGAAATCATCTCTTCATTGATCCAAAAATCCAGAATAAATTTTTTCTGTCTCTCTCTATAGAAACTAAAGATTTCAATCGCCTTACCTGAGAGTTTTACCTCAATAGAGGGATTGGCCTTCTTATGAATTGGTGCGTGGACTTTGATGCCTAAAATATAGTCTTTATTAAGTGATAAGGCGGTCAGCTCCTCGCTTAAGGTATTAAAGATTTTAGGGGAGATACTTTTAAAGAAGACTGAATTTCTCTTCTTATCAATAACCACTGAATTTTTAGGTACATTAATATCCCAGCGTAAATTACGCTTCATTTGTTTTTGTACCAAAAGGCCTTCTGCAAATGCAAAATTTTCCCCTAGGGAAAATAAGGCCAGGGTGAATGTCAAAAATACATTATATTTTAGGGACATCTGTTGAAACTTCCTGTTTCAAATTACCTTGTTAATCGGCATCCTATTAAAAACACTGCCGTGTGTCTAAATTTTACTATCTTTTGAATTTATTAAAAGGAAAATATTTCTAGGGGAAATATTTGTCAGTTAGAATTTTGACGGTTGAAATTTTTTAAATATTAACAAGGCCTTAGGGTACCTGATTATTTAATTCTCGTTTTCTTTTCTTGAGTTTTTCTACCAGAGTAGTTCTGTTTATTTGAAGTAACTTAGATGCACGGTTTTTATTTCCACCAGTTTTGTCCAGTGCCTGCTTGATCAGCGAGTCCTCAATATCTCGCAGCAGCTGCCGCAAATCGATTCCCGTTTCCGGAAGTTGGTAGGGTGTACTCTCGAGGATTTGTCCTTTGAAAAACTTATCTAGCAGATGATGAGTTTCTATTAAACTTCCAGTATGAAGTATCACTAACTTCTCAATTAAATTTTCTAACTCGCGAACATTTTCCGGCCACTCATACTCTCTTAAAAGTGAAAGGGCCGACTCATCAATACGAATCCCCTCACAGCCATGAATGGCCGAGTATTTCTCATTAAAATGAGTAATTAAAAGCTCTAGGTCACCCTCTCTATCTTCAAGGGATGGAAGAATAATCTTTGCTCCAAAAAGGTTTAAAAGGTCCTTTCTAAAATCTCCTGCATTTGAAAAATCGATTAAATCCTTCCTAGTCGAGGCCACTATTTTAACCGCATCGACACTTTGATTTTTTAGGTGTTTGATCAGTTTGGCCTGAGAGAGCAGAGGTAGTTTGTCGATATCCTTAAAATAGACCACTCCTCCCTGTCCTAATTTGCCATCATCTGGGCCAAACATTTCATTTTCTAAAAGGCCTGGAGAAAGGTGTCCACAATTTATGGTATGGCCGGAAATATTTTTATTTATCGCCTCGGCCACGGATGATTTACCCGAACCCGCAGGGCCTGAAATTAAAATGGGCCTTGGCCCTGCATTTTTAATTTTACTGAAAACTTCTTGCATTAAGGTGCTATCACCAATTAATCCCCCAAAAGATTGCTGCTCTGGTCTTTTTACAGAGGTACCAAAAATATTTTCCACTAAAACTTTTAAGCGATCATAAGAAATCGGTCTTGAGAGCTCTAAATGATCTCCAGGCCTTGGCATATCAGTTATAAGGATAGTTTTAAAGGCCAAATTCTTTTGCTTAAGCTTGGCAATTAGCTCTATTCCCGCAAAGTTACCATCGATTATAACCAGAAAAAGTCCCTCAGGTGCTTTAAACTCTTGCCAGTAATGAGTGGCGTCTTTGAAGTTTAAAACTTCAACCGGAAATGCCTTTTCCAAATAATCTTTAACCGTCCCACTTGTATGGTAATCCGCAAGAACTAAATGAATAGAGGGTTTAGTACAGACTTGATTATCAAGACTTGAGTGAAGAAAATTTAAATCTTCTAGCATATCTAAAATGGTAGCTTTTATTTTTTTTCGGTGTCAATTATCTTATGAGTTTTAAAAACATTTGAGGTGTATTATCTGGCCCGCCGGCCCAAATATAAAATAAGGTGACAACAAATGAAATTAATACTAGGGAGGCCAAAGAAAGCGAAATCTTACGATAACCTTTTAACCAATAGATATAGGAAAATTGTCCTGCGATAATAAAAATAGGCACCGACCAAAAGGGAGTGTACCTAAGTAAAAACAGAATCGGTTCAGTAACCATATATTAAAAGAATCTAGCTCGAAGCTCATCTAGCTGATCTAATTTTTCCCAACTAAAGCCATTTTTTGAAGTTCTTCCAAAATGCCCATAGGCAGAGGTTTCACCATAGATTGGTCTTAGCAGGTCTAATCTCTCGATAATGGCCTTTGGTCGCATATCAAAGATTTCATTAACTGCTTGATTTATTTTTTCTTGATCAACTTTATTGGTGCCAAAGGTATCTACTAAAAATGACATTGGCTCTGCCACACCAATAGCGTAGGCAACTTGTACTAAACATCTAGAGGCCAGTCCTGCGGCAACTACGTGCTTGGCCACATGCCTTGCTGCGTAGGTAGCAGATCTATCAACTTTTGATGGATCTTTTCCCGAGAAGGCGCCACCACCGTGAGCTCCATGTCCTCCATAAGTATCAACAATAATTTTTCTACCGGTAACTCCACAGTCACCCATAGGGCCACCAATAACAAATTTACCAGTTGGGTTGATATAGAGTTTAGTTTCTTTAGTCCATAAATCGGCAGGAACAATTCTTTTAATAACTTCTTCCGTGATTCCTTCTTTAATTTCTTTATGAGTAATTCCATCTTCATGTTGTGAAGAGACAACGATGGCATCAATTGAGGAAATTTTTCCATCAATATATTTAGCAGAAACTTGGGTTTTTCCATCAGGTCGAAGGAAAGGAAGAATTCCTTGTTTTCGTACATAGGTTAATCTTTCAGCAAGACGATGAGACATATCAATAGTTAGGGGCATGAAGTTTTTTGTTTCATCATTGGCGTAACCAAACATGAGTCCCTGATCTCCAGCACCTTGATCTAAATAAGCACCTTCACCTTCATTTACCCCTTGGGCGATATCTGGTGATTGCCTATCAAGAGAAAGTAAAATAGCACAAGTATGGCCATCAAAGCCTTTATCACTATGATCGTATCCAATATCTAAAATCTTGTTACGAACAATATCTCGCTTATCAATTTTTGCCTCAGTGGTGATTTCTCCAGCGACGATGGTCATGCCGGTAGTAATCATTGTTTCGCAGGCAACACGAGCGTTAGGGTCTTGCTCAAGCAGCGCATCTAAAACAGCATCCGATATTCCATCTGCCATTTTATCTGGGTGCCCCTCAGTTACTGATTCTGAAGTAAAAATATAATCCTTAAGCATTGGATATCTCCCTCTTATTTTAAAATTATCCCGAGACTATACCCTCTAGAGACCCGGCCTTCAATCTCTTATTTACATTGATTTCAAGTGCTTAACAAAATCTGATTCCCATAGACCCAAGCAGGTGCTGTTGCTTAAAATTAGAAAGAGCGAGTTGTCTTGCGCTAGTTTATCAAGGGCACTTCGAAGAGCGGTTAAATCCTCAACTACGGAAGCGTTGCCATGGCCTGCGGCCAGTTGGTAGCAATCTAAATTATTGCTTCCCTCAACGGTGGTCGCTGTCTGGGGTTTTGCTAAAATCACCTGTGGAATCTCTTTTAGGGCATGGGCAAATTCGCTTTGGAAAATATTTGATCTGGCGGTGGCGGAGGCGGGCTCTAAAACCACCACAATATTTTGCTTAGGGTACTTGGTAGATATTGCTTCATAGGTCATTTTCACCGCACGGGGGTGATGGGCAAAATCGTCAATAACCATTGAGCCTTTGTAATATCCTCTGACCTCTTGCCTTCTTTTTACCAAGTTTAAATTATAAGTAGCTGTCTTTAATTTATCAGCTGAAATGCCATTATCGAGAGCAAAAAGCAACGCGGAAATGAGATTTAAAATATTGTGATGTCCCACTAAGTTGGTTTTATAGGTTTCACCTCTTAAGCTAAATTCACTGCCTGCTCGGTGCATTTTTAGATCTTTAGGCAGAACTAGCTCGACCCAATCGCCACCAAATTCCTCTCTTAACTCACGCAAGGCGGGATAGCTCATATTAGCGATAATAGGATTTTTTAATTTAGGAATCTCAGATCTAAACTGATCTTTTATTTCTTCCATGCCCTTAAAAATATCAGCGTGATCAAATTCTAGGGAGGTAAGCATAAGGTGATCTATTTCATAAGATCTAAACTTAGAAAATTTTTCAAAATAGCTACTATCATATTCATCGGCCTCAATAAAAAAGTAACTTCCATCTCCTAAATGTGATGATGGCCCCTTTGGTAGAACCCCGCCGATTAAATATCCTGGATCAAAACCTAGTTTGTTAAATATTTGAACTAATAGGTAAGTGGTGGAGGTTTTGCCATGAGTTCCCGCCACTCCTACGACATTTTGGGTATCCAGTACCAAAGCTCCAAGTGCTGTGGGGAATGAGGTAAAGGGTGTACCAGTTTTTTCAATCATGCGGGCATCATCAGATTTTTTACCCACCACATTTCCCACAATGATGAGATCAAAGTCTTTTAAGTTAAAATCAGCTTTATCATAAAGTTTGATGCCGCTATTTTTAAGGTAATCGCCCATGGGAGGGTAGAAATTTTTATCAAAACCTGAGACCTCATATCCTTTTTCTTTTAAAAGCATGGCAGCGGCACCCATTCCAGTGCCACAGATGCGGTAGAAAAATATTTTCTTAAGCTCTTGCTTTTTGAGGTCTTCTTTTTTTAAATAATTTGTTAGATCCATTTCCATAGATACTCTCCCAACTCAAGTCGGAGTTTATTAAGACCTTCCCGGTCGTACCAATAATTTTTTGTCGCATTGGTTAAAATTATATGTCCTATTTCTTTTTCCCCATCGATCCAAATTGAGGTTCCAGTAAAACCTAAATGGCCGAAAGTGAGTGGTGAGTATCCCTCACCTGCCAGGGAATTTCCAACAGGAGTATCCCACCCCTCGCAAAATCGTTCTTTGGAATTTTTCAACTTATCTTTCATCTTAAGTATAAATGAGGTCTGATCATTCAAATTTAAAAGACTTTTAGAAAGTCCATCAATGGTGGCAAATAGTCCTGCGTGAGAGCAAAACTCATCTATATTATAGGCATTATCATCGTGGACCTGACCTGAGATTGGTTTCCCCCGCCTGGTTCCTGTGATGGGAGATTTTTTATTTTTCAGATCTTTCCAAAAAACTAGCTTTTCATCCCAAAAAAAAGAGGCGAGTTCTTTTAGGGATTTCCCTGATTTTTTTTCTAGCTCCACCATCAATCTTAACGCACCATAATCTGAATAGAGCGTGGGAGAATTCTTCACCGAAAAGCTTAAAATCTCTTCGCGCCAATTTTTCTTAGATAGCCGGCCCCAAGCTGGAAGTCCGGCCTTATGGTTTAACAAAAGATCATAATCTTTTTGCCAAAGCGTTGGGTTTTTATATTTAGTGGCAAAGAGTGTCAGTGGCTTAGTCAAAGAGGCCAGATCAAAATAAAGGCCTGGTTCAGTCTCAAAGGTTTTAAATTTAGAATTTTTAAAATCCAAAACTCCAACTGATAGACAGTCGAAGTTTTGATCTTTTAAAGATAAGTTATTTAACATTCCTTAAGGTTGCCTGAGCTGCAGCTAACCTGGCAATAGGCACCCGGTAAGGAGAGCAACTCACATAATCAAGGCCCACTCGGTGGCAAAAATCAATAGATTTTGGCTCACCACCGTGTTCACCACAGATCCCCACAGAAAGCTTAGGATTTGCCGCTCTTCCGGCCTTATTGGCCAGTTTAACTAAAAATCCCACTCCCTCTTGATCTAGAGAGACAAAGGGATCTTCTTTAAAGATTCCAGCATTTTGATAATGAGTTAGAAATTTCCCTGAGTCATCTCGAGAGAGACCATAAGTGGTCTGAGTCAGATCATTGGTACCAAAGGAGAAAAAATCTGCTTCCGCTGCGATATCTCCGGCAGTAATCGCCGCTCGGGGAATCTCAATCATGGTTCCGATTTTATAATCAATCTCTTTGCCAGTTTTTGCAAAGACTGCCTTAACTACTGCTTCAGCATTAGATCTTAAAAGTTTAAGTTCACCCTTTAAGGCAATTAATGGAATCATGATTTCTGGAATAACTTTAATGCCTTCACCGTGGGCCTCAATGGCCGCCATCATGATCGCCTTAACTTGCATATTATAAATTTCGGGATAAGAGACACCGAGTCTACAACCTCTATGGCCTAGCATGGGGTTAAACTCAAAAAGTTCTTTTTCCCTCGCCTCGATATCATTTAAAGAGAGTTCGAGTGAATCTGCTAATTCTTGTTTTTCTCTTTGAGAGTGAGGTAAAAACTCATGAAGAGGAGGATCTAGAAGTCTGATATTGACTGGTTTTCCATCCATAACTTTAAAGATTCCTAAGAAATCTTCTTTTTGAAATGGCAGAAGTTTTTCCAATGCTCTCTCTCTCTCTTTCATCGTCTGAGAAAAGATCATCTCTCTAATGGCGAGAATTCGCTCTGGAGCAAAAAACATATGTTCGGTTCTACAAAGTCCGATACCTTCCGCTCCAAATTTTAAGGCCACTTCACTATCTTCGGGGTTATCTGCATTAGTTCTAATTTTTAAAGTTCTAATTTCATCGGCCCAACTCATATACGTTTGAAAATCATCAGATATCTTGGCATCAATAGTTGGCAGAATTCCGTCAAAGATTTCTCCTGTCGCCCCATCAATGGTGATCGCGTCACCTTCTTTTAATTCTTTTCCTTTGATGGTTACTTTTTTTTCACTTGAACAAATAAGCATCGAAGTACAACCGGCCACACAAGGTTTTCCCATGCCTCTAGCGACAACCGCCGCGTGAGAAGTCATGCCACCTCTAGAGGTTAAAATACCCTCAGATGCAACCATGCCGCTAATATCTTCAGGGGAAGTTTCTCTTCTAACGAGAATTACTTTCTCCCCTTTTTCTTTCATCAGAGCTGCCTCTTCTGAATCAAAAACAATTTTCCCCGAGGCCGCACCAGGAGATGCGGGAAGTCCCTTGGCCAGTATATTTTTAACTGCTTCAGGATCGAGTCTGGGGTGTAGTAATTGATTGATATCTTCCGGATTAATGGAAAGGATCGCCTCTTCTTTTGTTTTAAGCTGCTCACCGACCATATCAACGGCAATCTTAATTGCCGCCGCCGATGTTCTCTTGCCATTTCTAGTTTGTAGAATATAGAGCTTACCTTTTTCCACGGTAAATTCAATATCCTGCATATCTTTGTAATGTTTTTCTAAAATTTTATAAACATCACAAAGTTCCCCGTAAGAACTAGGCATTAGCTCTTCCAGAGTTTTAACGTTTCTATTGGAATCATTTTTAGAGGGTTCATTAATCGGCGCGGGAGTACGAATTCCTGCTACGACATCTTCTCCTTGAGCATTTGCCAGGTATTCACCAAAAAATATTTTATCCCCAGTGGAAGGATCTCGGGTAAAACAAACACCTGTGGCGCAATCATCTCCCATATTTCCAAACACCATCGCCTGAATATTAACGGCAGTTCCCCACTCATGTGGATAGTGGTGAATTTCTCTGTATTTTTTTGCTCGAGGATTTTGCCAAGATTTAAAAACAGCTCCAACTGCTTCCCATAGTTGTTCTAGTGGGTCAGTAGGAAAAATTCTTCCCGAGTCCTCAAGAATAATTCTTTTATAAGCGGCCACTAGATCTTGCAGGTCCTCAGCGGTGAACTCAGTATCTTCGGTTACATTTCTCGCCTCTTTTAAATCTTCCAGCGTAGATTCTAAAACCGCAACGTTAAGTCCCATAACCACGTTGGCATACATTTGAATAAATCTTCTATAAGAGTCCCAGGCAAATCTGGCATCACCAGTTTGTTCCGCCAGCCCTGCAACTGTCTGATCACAAAGACCTAGGTTTAAGACAGTATCCATCATCCCCGGCATGGAGACACGAGCTCCCGATCTCACGGAAAAAAGCAGCGGGTTGTGATGATCACCGAATTTTTTCCCAGTGAGTTTTTCAATTTTGGTCAAACTCTCTTTTACTTGTGTTTTTATTTCATCAGATAAGCTGTCTCTGGAATTCCCAAAATCTAAACAGGCCTCGGTAGTAATGGTAAGACCTGGGGGAACGGACAGACCAAGGGATGACATTTCTGCTAGATTGGCACCCTTGCCACCTAGAAGATTTTTCAT
>QNFX01000025.1 GCA_003650125.1 Campylobacterota bacterium | reverse complement strand
TTTTAGGAAAAATTTATGAAGTATTTATTAATTGCTGCTTTAATTATTATCTCTCCTGTATTCGCTTCGATGGATCGGGCCTATAATTATTTTGAACAATCAAGGTCTTCTTTGAAGTACTATCCACTGCTCGCGAGAGAGTTAGTTCGAGAGGGACTTTACTTTGCAGCTGTTCCTTATATGAAAGAATTTCTCTTGCAGTCAAGAAGGATATACGGGAAAGAGATTAATAAAATTTTAGAAACCATAATTTCCGAGGTTGGGACGAGACAATTTGAGGTTCTTCCAACGAGGATTTTAGAAAAAAGTAATACACCCTCGATTAGATATATTTTGGCAAAAAAATACTTTAGGGCAAAAAAATATACGAGCGCGCTTAATCTTTTAAAAGAAAAAATCCCTAGAAGTAATAGTATTGCGCCCTTTGCTCTGATGTTAAAAGGAAGTGTTGAGTCCATAGAAAAAAAATATTCCGAGGCAATTGTTAGTTTTAAAACATGTATTGATTATGCTGACTCCTGGATAGGAGAGTTCGATCGGGATTGGCGAAAAAGACAACTGGCGATGACTCGCGATTATTGTATTATTGGTATCTCAAGAACCGAATATGCCATGGGGAATTTTGATGAGGCCAAATCCCACTACTTAGATTTATCAAAAGAAAGTTATATCTGGCCTGAGATCCTTTTTGAAGAGGCCTGGACCAGCTATCATTTACAAAATTATAATAGGACGCTGGGAAAATTGGTTACTTATAAGGCGCCAATTCTTTCTCATTTATTTAATCCTGAAGTTGAAGTGCTAAATGCCCTTACTTATGTATCACTTTGTTTATATGAGGATGCGCAAGAGGTGGTTGATCGCTTTTATAAAGATTATTCAAATGATGTAACAGTTGTAGAAAAGTTTTTGGCCGATCATGGAAAAAATCATAAGTTTTACTATCTAGTGGCAAAAGAGAGGCAAAAAGGAAAAATTAGTGGAAACCCTCTTTTAAATAATCTTTTAAATGCCATCATTAGAGACCCCGCCTACGCAGAACTTTATCAGACCTTTTTAAAAGGATCAGAAGAGTTAAAAAAGATTAAATCCATATCAGATTCTTCTTTTAAAAATGCCATGGGAAAAAATCTCTTTAGCACGTTGACTCTGCAAAGGGATTTAATTGGGGCCTATGTAAGGCAAAATTTAAATCAGTACACTTATCAGATAAATAAAACTTTTGAGCATATGAGTTATATCAAACTTGAGATTCTAGGACGAAAAAAGCGAGAACTTACGGCGCCGATGATGGAGATGTCTAGAGATCGAGGGTCGGTTAAATATTTAACGAGAACCGCAAAACAATATTTCTGGACTTTTAATGGAGAGTTTTGGGCCGATGAATTGGGAGACTATGTATTTGCCTTAAAATCCGAGTGTAAATGATGAAAAAGATAATTTTAATTTTATTTATTATTCCCTTTACCCTCTTTGCCAATATTGAAAGGAAAAGGGATCAAATTATAAGAATTGTTAAACAAGAGTTACAAGAAGTGATTCGCATCGTAAACCAGACAAAAGGGCGAAATGCAGACTTTGTTATTAGAATGTCAGAACTTCATTTTGAGCTTGCAAAACATTTAAGGGATAAAGAAAATTCTAAATATTTAGCACTTTCGATTAAAAGAAGGCAGAAAATAAATAGAAGTACCTTCTTTGCCAAATCTAATAAAAGCTTTAAAAGTGCCCAGAAATCGGCCCGATTTTTTCTGAAAAGATATCCCCATCACCCTGCTAAAGGTGAAGTCTATTATATTTTGGCAAAAAATGCTCAGGCATTTCAAAAAGGCAAGAGTGCCAATAAATATTTTAAATTGGCCAATAAAACGTCTAAAGGTAATGTTGAACTTGAAAAGAAATCTAGTATTTCTTTGGCCGAGAATAAATTTAATAAAAAACAGTACCGACAGGCCATTCCTTTATATGAAAAGGCCTTAAGAGGAAAAAGAGACAGGTGGTACACCAAAGATGCCTTTAATCTGGCCTGGTGTTATTTTAGGATTAAAAATTATTCCAAGGCCATTTCTCTAATGAAGCAAGTGCATAAGCTTAGTGGAAAAGGTAATCATATTAATATGAGGCCATTTGTTGAACGAGACTTGGCCTATTTTTATGTAAAATATAGAAAGGTAAGTGATGCCATCGCTTTTTATAAAAAAATTGGGGCAAATCTTCCAGATAAACTAATTGCTGTCGCTACATATTTGGAAAAGGAAGAGAAATATGCGGATGCGGAAAAGGTACTTAAAGAAGTTTTAAAATATAAACCGACCAACAAACAAAAGGAGACGGTTTATATAAAGTTATTAAAATTATATGAAAAATATATAAAATATAGTTCCCACCTTAAGGCCTGCCAGAGATTATTTGTTTTAGAAAAAAACAGGGCCTTATCAGATGAAGGAGAGGAGACTCTGCTTTTTCAGCTCAAACGGGTTTCAGGGATTTTACAACAACAAGTTGCTTCAAAGATTAATGTAAAGAGACCTAAGGTTCGCAGGCAAAAAGGATTAATGGCGGTAAAATATTTTAAAATGCTGATTCAGCTAGGGCCAGAGCAAAAAGCTAGTTGGAGCTTTTTCACTGCAGAGACTTACTACGCAATAGGGGATTATCAAAAGGCCATCCCCTATTATGATGATGCCAGTAAATGGGCGATGGATAAAAGAGATAAAAAAGTAGCGGATCGCTCTATAAATGGTATTCTTGCAGCACTTGGTAAACCAAAAGTTTCAAAAGCGATAAAAAATAAATACACCCTACCAGCATTTAATTACTATTTAGAGAATTATCCCAAGTCGAAAAAATCTTTCTCCATTTATCAAAGAGCGTTCAATTTACATTTTAAGAAAAGGCAAATGGGGAAAGCAGAAAATATATTGGGAACATTTAGTAAGAACTTTCCTAAGGCACGTGGAAAGCAGGAGGCGATGATCGCTAAAATCATCGATTATTATAAGAAAAGAAAAAATTATGATGAAGTAGAGAGATGGACTGAGAAAGTAACCAGTGGAGAGTTTAACGTAAGTGATAAATATACCAAAAAAGTAAGAGTGTCCTATGTCTCTACCAAACTTGAAAAAGTGCAAAGGGCAGAAGGCAAAGGTGCTAAAAAAGAGGCCTTAGAAGGATACATGGAAATTTATCATAATAAACTGGCAAATAGATCTGCAAGAGTTAATGCTGGTTATAATATCGCTACTATTTTTTATGAAATGGGAGATGTTCAAAGATCTTATATTTGGGCCAATAAATCTTTGGGTATGATGAGCGTGAAAGAAAAATTAAAGTTTTCAGGATCTTTTTTGGCGATTGGAAATGATTATTTAAATAGAAGGGAATTTTCTAAATCAGTTTCGATTTATAAGAAGTTATTAAAAGGGCTTTGTAGAACCAAATCAAAATATAGAAAAGAACTTTATAAAAATATCTACACGATAGAGTTGGCACAAAAAATGTTTGGTACTGCGAGATCTAGTGTGGAATCTTTAAGAAAATGTGGCATTGGCGGCCGTACTGTTAATAACGCCCGTTATGACGTTGTAACTGAGATGTCTCGAAATAAAAGATGGAGAGAATTTAACTCCTATCTTATATTGCTGCAAAAAATCCCTAGTCTAAGACCTAAATTAATTGAACCGCTTGATACACTCCGTGCCCACTATATAAGTTCAGGTTTGATGAAACAGGCAAATTCTATCAAAGCAAAGATCCTCTATTTCTATAAAAAATCACCTAAGAAGAAACTGCCAGCAGGTGCTTTAGATATTGTAGCAAACTTTCAAATGACGAATCTAACCAGAGAGGCCATTAGACTCGCAGGGATTACATTAAGATTTCCCGAGAAGATTTTTTCCCAAACTATGCAAAGAAAATTTAAGGCGTTAGAGAGGATTAAGAAAAAGGCAGCAGCTATCTCGTCTATTGGGTCTCCTAAAACAACGATTAGAGCACGAAGAATACTGGCAGAGAGTCATAAAGATTTTGGTGATGAAGTTAAAAACTTTACTCCTCCTAAGAAGAATAAAAAATACATCGCACTTTTTAAAAAAGACATGAGGTCTATAACCACCACACTAAAAAAAGAGAGCGCGAAACAAATGAGACTAGGGAAGAATGAAATTATTAGAAATAATATCTTTTCTCGAGATAACAACTTTTTCTTAAGCAAAAAATCAATGGTTGAATACTTCTATCCTAGCGGGGCCATGCTTATGGATCGTGGAGGTGGCAAATGAGAGTTCCTCTCTCCTTATTAGTTTTTGTTTTTCTTGTTTCTTGTGGCGGGACGCCTACTAAGAATAAGTCTAAAAGGTCATATGATGATCTTGGTGATATAAATAAATATCAAAAGAAACCAAAAGTATCTAAAAGGTACAGTCGAAAAACAGATCGTTTTCCTTTTGGAAAAGATGAGGAAGATGTTTTGATTAGCGAATCTCTAGCTCGTGTTTCCAGCAAAATCGCTGGTAAGGTGGCAGGAGACGATGATCCCATATCTCAAATTATCGGAAATTGTTATAAAAAAGATTATAACGATGCCTTTGAAGTGGCCGATAAAAATTATGAGTCTTACAAAAAAAATCCAGCTTATTGGAATCAGGTTGGAACCTGCTTTTTGCTTAAAAATGAACAGCGAAAGGCCTCTATTTTTTACAATAAGGCGAGGTCTTTAAATCTTAGATATACTCCAGCGATTAATAATATTGGAGTGATTTATTTGCAAAGAGGTAAAGATCAGCTGGCCCTTCGCCAATTTAAAAAAGCAATAAGATTAAATCCATCTGCTAAAACTCCAAAGTTTAATCAGGCCAATATTTATTTAAGATATGGATTACATCAAAAGGCCTGTTCAATATTTAGTGCGCTAAATACCAGCACCCCTAGAGATGTTGATGTGGTTAATGCGCTAGCAGTCTGCAATATGCTCAGAAGAAGATATAATTCTGCGATAGCAAGATATAAAAGTATGGATAGGGATTTTCATGAAAGGCCCTATATTGGTATCAATTATGCCCTGGCCTTAAAACTTTCAGGTGAAAAAGGTGAGGCCCAGGATATATTAGATGATATCGATATAAGCAATCTTGGAGTCCTAAAAAAATACTATCGATCGGTTAAAAACTTTATAGCAAGGGGAAGAAGATGAAAAAGTTAGTGTTACTGATTTTAATTTCCCTTCCAATGGTTGGATTTTCCCAAGGTAGAAGAGGGAAAGTTGTTTATAAGTATAAAAAATATGAAAAATTTGATTTCGCAGATATGGTAATAGAAGGGGATATGGGTTCTCCAGGTGATCTCTCTATTACTCCTAGATATCAAAGAAAATTTAAAAATCCTCTTCCTATTCGCTGGGATTTTAGGCCCCAAATAAGAAAGGCCATTGAAAGGATAAGATAATGGAATATACAGGCAAAGAAAGACGGCAACTTTTTGAACTGAGACCAGTAGGGAAAGATAAAAAAGGAATCTTGGTTGATAAGAGAAGGATGATCATTGGTAGTAGTGACCAATGTGATATTGTGCTTAATTTTTCTGATATAGGTCCCATCCACGCTATTTTGGAAATGACCAAAGATGGTAAAAAACTCTACGATATGAATTCAACTGCAGGATGTTTCATTAATGATGAAAAGATCATTGATGGCAGCTATAAAGAGGGAGATAAACTAAAATTTGGATCCCATGAGTTTGAATTTAAACAGTTTGTTAAAGAGGAAATTATACCACCGGTTCTAGATATGCTAGATCCCACTCTTCCTCCAAGAGTTACGCCACCCCTAAAGGGAGGAGTTCCAAAACCGCCACCAACTCTGGCCAAAGAAATTATCACTCCTAAAGGAAAACCGGCCATGGTGCCGAGAAAGAAGGCCTATATTCCCAAAGTGGCCTATCCGTTAGCGGAAGATGCTAAGGCCGAATACAGTGAATATATTTTTGAAGATACAGAAGATTTAATTCCCATTTTTACCTATGAAGAAAAAATAAGTGTTGAAGTTACTATTATGTTTGGTGAAAGAATCTTTTCGGTTGATTATTTACCAGTTAAAAATAGAAATGTTCGCTTAGTGGGAAGATCTCCATCTGCTCATGAAGTAGAACTGCCCTTATTACCTAAAAAAGAAAAGTTAGATTTTATAAATATCTCTGAGGGAAAAATACAAGTACAACCTATTCTAGGCTATGAGTCATTACTACTTGCAGATGAAAACGCCCCCGTCAGCGATGGCCCTATAAATCTTGGTGAAGATGATATTTTCAGGTTTTATAAAAATAATATTCAGATATATATTCGTCAGAGCTCTTCACCACCCAAAGTTAAAAGCGCGCCAATATTTCCAAAAGATGGAACATTTTCTAAATCGTTGGCCATAGTTTATTTTATATTGGCATTTTTTCTAGTCTGGATGCAGTTTTTTGTTACTGTAGATAAAGAAAAAGAGGAAGCAAAGGCCCCTAAGCGGATTGCTAAAATCTTATATAAACCAAAGCCAAGGCCTAAAAAAGTAGCGAAAGCTGCGGGTAAAAAGAAGTCGTTGGCACTTCCTACAGCAAAAAAGAAAAAAAAGACCCAGGTCAAAAAGAAAAAAGCAGTTAAAAAAGTTGCTAGAAAAGTACCGCGAAAAAAAGTCGCACCTCCTAAGGCCAAAGTTAAAGTTCACAAAAAAGTGGTGGCCAGAAAATCAAAACCCAAGGCAAAAAGAGCAGGGCCTCCAAAAGCACCAAGGAAGGCACCAAAAAAGGTGGCAGCAAGAAAGGCGAAAAGAAGACCATCTAAAGGTCGCGTTGAAACTTATAAATCATTTGATTTTAAAAGTAATTTATCAAGTCTAATGGCCAAAGGCGGTACCATTAAAACAGTCTCTGCCAAAACACGGGCCAAAGATGCAGATATGGGAATTGAGGGTTCTGTTGGAGCTGGCGGTGCCACAGATGTTAAAAAGGCCAAGATAGATGCAGGAATAGGCTCCCTTGAAGGCGCTGCTGCTGGAAAACTTGAAGCAGGGAGCTCAGCTTCTGGGTTAGCAGATAAAAAGAGTATCTTTACCGCAGGTGTCCCAGGAAATTCCGTGGTATATGGCTCCTACGATGGTGACATCATTAAAGAAATCCTACGACGAAATTCACCGCAATTTAGATACTGTTATCAACAACAACTCGATGATACCACCAAAGGATTCTCTGGAATTGTGAAAATAAATTTTATTATTGGAGCATCTGGATCAGTTTCTAGAGCAGGAGTTGAATCATCAGATTCATCACTGCCAAAGTCAATTAGTAGATGTGTTATTAACGTAGTTAAAGGACTTCGGTTTCCACCACCAGATGGCGGAGGAAAGGTTGAGGTGGTACAACCATTTAGCTTTCAATCACCAAAATCTTAGGAGTCTTCGCCTCGAACAACAAACTGATAGGTTTTATAGCCGGCATCTGCAGCAGTATTAAGAATACTTTTTAAATAATTATATTTAATTTCCTTATCCAACACCAAGTTAATAGAACCAGAAAATTTCTTAGCATTTTTGGCCGATTTATGGGTGTTTTTATACTTTTCTTTCCATTCAACTAACTTGTTATATAGCCTGGGAATTCTTTTACCGCCATCATCATAGATGATCGCCGCTTTTTTGGTATCGATAATTTCCTCATCATTTACCCATATTTTTGTTTTACTGGCCTGAACTACCACACCAGGACTATTTATAGTTTCTGATTCTGACTTTGGCAGAGTTATCCCTTTTGGAATATTGGCCAGCTCTCCGGTGGCCGAATAACTTTTTAAGAGGAAAACTAAAAGAATAACTAAAACGTCTAAAAGAGAGGTGATATCAAGGTCTACCACCTTTTCTTTTCTTCTTTTTCCGCGATTTAAAATAGATCGTTTACGAGACATAGAAAATCCTAACTTTGAATATTACCAAACATGATTTTATTAAAGAGTAATTTTATCTTGTTATCTTCTTTATCAAAAAGGGCAGGGTCAGTTCTATTGAGCGTTCTTACCGCATCCATGATGGAAATAATTTCGGCGTAGGTAATATTGGCCAATGGCTCAAAAATGACCGTCTGTTCTTTTAAGTTTTTTTGCTTTATTTGAATCATATAGCTATGCAACTCTTCCAAGGGATATTTGCCCTCAGAGTTTCTTTTTAAAGTTCTTTTAACCGTTCCAGGTAATCCCGTTAAAATGGAAATAGAGTTTTGATAAATTTTAAGTGTTAAAGCTAGTGGCCTTTTTGAATCCTTAGGAGGTTCCCCTGCCGCAATAATTGGAACTTCACTAGCTATTTCTTTTATTGCTTTAAAACTAGCAGAGGTGAGAAGAAAGAAAATCAAAATAAATATGGCATCCAAAATGGGTACCATATTGGGAACTTTAACTGAGGATTTACGCTTTCTTCTACTGGGCGGCCGATACATGACTAGGCCTCCGGATTGTGTTTTTTAGTTCCTAGAAGATCGAGAAGCTTTACTGAATACTCATCAATCTCATTGACGATCTTTTCTGCCTTAGCAGCTAAAATAGTGTAGATAACCATGACTGAAATAGCAGCTAAAAGACCTAGATAGGTAGTGTTCATCGCTTTTGAAATACCAAGTGCTAAAAGCTCCGCCTTTTGTGCCGGATCGGCCGAGGCGACAGCAGCAAAGGATTGAATCAATCCATGAATTGTTCCAAGCAACCCAAGGAGCGTTGAGATCGTTGCGATTAGTTGAATGTAACTCATTTTACTTTCAATCTTAGGGATAGTTTCAAGCGTGGTCGCATCTAGTGCATTTTGAATCTGCTCAGTCCCTTGTCCAGACCTTTTGAGCCCGCTTTTTAAAACTCTTGGAAGAGCAGCACTGGTTCCAGAACATGTTCTAATTGCCCCTTGAATATCGTTGGATAAAATATAGCGTTGGATTTCATTCATAAAAGAAGAACCATCGACATCTAATTTCATATAGAGTTTAAAAAATCGGTCAATTGCTAAAGCAATAGCAAAACCCCAAACCGCGGCGATAACCCACATAAAGGCCCCACCATATTGCATAAATTGTGCGAGATAGTTAATAGTTCCACTAATGATTCCCTCTTCCATTACTCCATTCTCCTTTTTGGCTTACCCTATATATTTTAAAGGAAAATTGAGGGGGAAAACTTAAGGGGAAAAATTGGCCATAGGAATGTAGTGCTCGGGAAATTTGGCCCTTTCAATGCCCTCGATGAAGACATGAATTAATTTGATATGGATCTCTTGAATTCGATCAGTTGATCTAGAAGAAACGATAATAGGGCAATCAACTAAGTCTTTTAAAGCTCCGCCATCTTTACCCAAAAGACCTATTACTTTCATCCCTTTTTCTTTCGCCGCTTTAGTAGCTAAAATTACATTTTTAGAGTTGCCACTAGTTGAAATGGCGAGAAGGACATCACCAGAATTACCCCAGGCCTGTACAAAGCGCTCAAATACATGGTCATAGCCAAAATCATTGGCGACACAACTCATATGAGCAGGATCAGCGATGGCCATGGCCGGAATGGCAGTGCGATCTTTGCGAAATCGACCAGTCAATTCTTCGGCAAAGTGCATAGCATCACAGAGAGAACCCCCATTACCACAGCTGATAATTCGTCCTCCCCCATTGAGAGAACCCACCATCGTCTGAATGGCCAGCTCCACACTTTTAATATTGTGAGAATCGGCCAGAAAACTATTAAGAGTGCTAGCTGCCTCAGTTAAGGCATTTTGGACAAAACTTGAGTGCATTAGGTGAGCTCTTCAAGAGTCTTTTTAATCTCTTCTTTTGGCTGTACTCCAACAATAGTCTTCTCAGGCTTACCATTTTTGAAGAATATCATCGTGGGAATTCCACGAATTCCATATTTTTGCGCTAGACTACTGTTTTCATCTACATTTACCTTATAAACTTGGGCCTTATCACCAACTTCTTGGGCAACTTCATCTAGTACCGGGGCCAGTGTTTTACAAGGTCCGCACCATTCTGCCCAGAAATCAACCAGTACAGGTGTCTCTGATTTTAAAACATCAGCATTGAAGTTAGACTCATCAGTTTTGTTTACGGAACTCATTAAATCTCCTTAAATTGGTTATTTAGCTAACCTAATTATATTAATCCACCTATTTTGTATAGGAAAAATCTGTTGCTAAGCATAAGTAATTTTAATGCTTAGATATTTAAGGTATTATGTACTTGTGGACAAGGATTATCTATTAAAAAAATCGATCAGAACGGCCAAGAATTTTAGGCTTTTGGCCAAGTTAATTGACCTCTTTATCGTACTCATTCTGTCAGTTTTATTCTTTCCCTTAGGGGTAATTCTCGCTATTTGCTATATTGGGGTGGCAGATTCCATTCAGCATGGGCAATCGGTGGGAAAGAAATTTATGGGCTTTCGAGTCATTTCCACAGAAGATGGAAAACCCTGCTCCATTAAGCAATCTGTTATTAGAAATCTACCGATTATAATTCCCCTATTTTTGGCCATTATTCCTCTTTGGGGCTGGATTCTCGCCATAATAATTGGCGTGCCTCTTATGCTGCTTGAGACTTATTTACTCTACAAGTTAGAAACCGGACATCGCTTAGGTGATGTCATGGCCGATACCACCGTTATGGCCCATGATGATAATAAGCTTGCCGCTAAAAAGAAAAAAAAATCTTGGTTTGATGGCGGAGTTTTAAAAACCTGACGATCCCCCTAAATCTTTGTTAAAAAAGGTCCAGTAACTTTAGCTGGGAAATTTTTAATGTCTAAACGATTGATTATCGTAGATGTGAGCAGTTTTATTTTTCGATCTTTCTTTGCCATCAGGCCTTTAACCGCCCCTGATGGAACACCAAGTAATGCCGTGCTTGGTGTCTTTAATATGCTTTATAAACTTCTCTCAGATTACAGGCCTACTAATATTTTTCTCGCGAGAGATATTAAGGGTAAAACTTTTCGCCATAAATTATATAAAGAATATAAGGCCAACCGAGATGAGCCACCAGAAGAACTAGTTCCCCAATTTGCTTTAATAAAAGAACTTATCGATAAGATGGGACTGCACAATCATGAGCTTAAAAACTATGAGGCCGATGACATTATCGGATCTGCTGTTGTTCAATGGAAAAAAGATTTTGATGAAGTTTTAATTATTTCTAGTGATAAAGATTTGATGCAATTTTTAGATGATGAAAAAGTATTCATGGTTGATACCATGAAAGATCTTAAAATTGGTGCAGATGGAGTTTTTAAAAAACTTGGAGTTTATCCCAATCAAATCGTTGATTATCTTTCAATGCTTGGCGATGCCTCAGACAATATTCCCGGGATGAAGGGGATTGGGAAAGTAGGAGCGGCCAAATTACTTGCAGAATATGGGACACTTGAAAATTGTATTAAAAATAAAGACAGCTTTAAGGGTAAAAAACTTGTAAATGCTTTTGAGAATCATTTAGATGATGCCATTCTCTCTAAAGAGTTAATTGAAATAAAAACTGATTTAGATCTTGGCATGAAGGCAAGTGAAACCAAATATGAATTTTTCCCAAGTGCTGACCTGATAGATTTTTTGAAAAATCGCATGGGATTTAAAACTGCCTCTAAAAAAGTGGAAGATCTGGCCTTTGAAATTCAAAAGGAAGAATCTGAAAACACAGAGGATAACTTTAAAATCATTGATACTCGGGTAACACTTAAAGATTTTAAATTTAAGATAGTAGATTCGGATAAAGAATTTAAAAAAGTATTAAAAGCACTAAAAGAAAATAAAATTTACTCTTTTGATACCCACTATGACAGCAAAGATTTTTTTAAGAGTAAAATTACCTATGTGGGAATTTCCTTTGATGGCAAACTTGCATATTATCTTCCCTTTAACATCCTAACTAAAGAACATTTAAAAGAACTCCTCGAAGTTGCCTGGGGCGCTAAAAAGAAAGAGATCTTAGGGGGGCACTTTAAAAGAGACTTTCGCTATGCTTTTAGATCTGGATTAGATATTGGGGGACGCTTCTTTGATAATATTCAAGCTCATTACGATCTCGAACCTGACGAGTCTCACGATTTCCCTCATCTTTGTTCTAGATATCTTGATCACACCTTAGTTATGAGAGATAAAAAAGATCTTCCGCTTGAGGAATGGGATACCCAAAAGGCCTGTGAATATATTGGTGAACGGGCCTGTTGCCATTTTCTTCTCGCAGAAATCTTAAAAAGTGAATTAAATATTCATCAACTTGAAGACGTCTATACCAAACTTGATGCTCCCATGATGCCAATTCTCGCAAAGATGGAGCTGGCGGGGATTTTAATCAATAAAGAATATTTCTCTGAACTAGAACAAGAATTCTCAGAGCAACTGGAATTTATTGAACAAGAAGTTAAATCCGCTATTAAAGATTCTGGTAAAAAAGTAGAAGGAGTAGTAAATCTTCGATCACCCAAACAAGTAGGTGAACTGCTTTTTGAAACCTTGGAACTTCCGGTGATAAAAACTACTAAGACGGGTTTTTCAACAGATTCAAGTGTTTTAGAAGAGTTAATCTCAAGAGAGTTAAGTGATATTCCAGCTTTGATTCTTCATTTTAGGGAAATAGATAAACTTTTATCCACATATGTTCGGGCCTTGCCAGAGTTGATCTATCCTGAGACGGGAAGATTACATACAACTTTTGGACTTCATACCGCGGCAACGGGAAGACTGGCATCGGTTAATCCAAATCTGCAAAATATTCCCATCAGAACTTTAAATGGGAAAAGAATTAGAAAAGGTCTTATTGCTGATAAGGGAAATATTCTTCTTTCAGCTGATTATTCGCAAGTGGAGCTGAGACTTCTCGCTCATTTTTCAAAAGATCCCACGATGCTTAAGGCCTTTAAAAATGGTGTGGATATTCATACTCAGACTGCTTCAGAAGTTCTGAATGTGGATATTAAAAAAGTAAATAAAGAGCAAAGAAGTTTGGCCAAGGCAGTGAACTTTGGACTTATGTATGGACAGAGCTCATTTGGACTGGCCCAGCAACTTAAAATATCTAGAAAAGAAGCGAAGGAGTACATAACTAGTTATTTTGCAAAATTCAGCAAAATTAAAGGTTACCTAGATACATTAAAAGAGGCGGCAGAACTTCATGGATTTTCAACCACCCTACATGGAAGAAAAAGATTGCTACCAGATATTAAATCCCATAACCGAACTATTAAAAGTGCAGCTGAAAGACTCGCGGTAAACAGTCCTATCCAGGGAACTGCCGCTGACATTTTAAAACTAGCAATGATTGAGATCGATAAGAATATGAAGGAGCAAAAACTAAAATCTAAGATGTTGCTTCAGGTCCACGATGAACTCATTTTTGAGGTGCCAGAAAAAGAACTTACCCGAATGAAAAAGTTGGTTAAAGATGGCATGGAAAATATAGTTAAGCTTGAGGTCCCCCTAGATGTCGAAATAGGTTTAGGAGTCAACTGGCTCGACCTCAAGTAAAACGCTCAACAACTTTAGAAGCTGCCTAGAAAACCGATAAGATTCTAGGTAGTTACTTATGAAGAAGTTTGTCTCACTAGAGAAAAAATTCATTTTCATTTTAGGCATTTTTAATGCCTTTGTTTGCATCTTAATTCCCATTGCACTGACATCTTATAGGTACCAGTATCAAGACCTTAAAATTGATCGACTAATTGAAAACATTCCCAAAGTAATAGAAAAAGATGTTTTAACTCACATGGAACCATTTAATCGAAAATACTTTGAAAATTTTTTCCAAGCAGCGATCAATGTTCCCCAGCTTAAGTATCTTAGGTTAAATGACTCTCAAGGCAATCTTTTAGTTGAAGAAAAAAAAGGAAATCAACCCGATAAGTATACCCAGAAATTACATTACAAATTAATGGGTCTTAAAAGTGGTAAGCATATAGGCTCTGTTGATCTTATCGTAACTAGAGATAAGGTTTACGCCGCAATAAAAAGTGACTTTTTAAACATATTTATTGCTATGGTAATTTGGTCTGTGTTTTTATCATTTTTTACCTGGTATTTCTTTAAGAAAATTTTAATCAATCCATTAAACAAATTTAGGAACTACCTTGGCAATTTAAAACAAGGTCAAACAACTTTTCCCCGGCCTTTATTTCTTGAAAGAGTTAAATTATTTAGAGTAAGAGATCAAATCGATGATGTGGGAGAGGCGCTTGAAGTGGCCACTAAACTTGTGATTCAAGGAAATATTGATAACCACAATCGTTATAAAATAATTGAAGGGGAAGTAATTAAGCGAACTGAAGAGTTGCTTAACGAAAAGCAAAAATCAGATGAGGCCTCGCAAGAGAAGACGGAATTTATAAGTCATATATCTCATGAGATTCGAAATCCCATCAATGCCATCTCAGGGTTTGTGGACCTGTTAGATAATAAAATAACAGATCCAGAGGAGAAAGAGTTAATCGATCCACTTAAAGCGGCCACAGGAAACCTTTTAGGACTTGTTAATGATCTTTTAGATATTTCAAAAGGAGAGTTGGGAAAACTGAAAATAGATCTGAAGATCTCTGAGACCAGTAAAATGTTCGATAACCTGCAAAAGGTATTCGCCCCCAGGATTAAGGCCAAAGGTTTGAAATATATTGTAGAAATTGATCCAGAGTTTCCAGCATTTATTAAAATAGATAATTTAAGAATTGCTCAGATAATACAAAATTTAATTGGTAATGCTCTTAAATTTACCGAGCAAGGCCATATCAAAGTCATTGTTAAAACTAAAAAACTGTCGATACAAAACAAGATTTCACTTACGGTACTAGTGGAAGATAGTGGAATTGGCGTACCCCATAGTGAAAGAGAAAAGATTTTTGAAAAATACCGTCAAATGACGGGACAAAGTTATCAAAAATATCAAGGCTCGGGACTTGGACTTGCCATCAGCAGAAAGCTGGCCCACCTTTTAGGTGGAGAGTTAAAAGTAATAGATAAAGAGGGCCCGGGTGCCTGCTTTGAATTGCTGTTAAAAGAAGTTGAAGTCGCTTCGCCAGAAGACATGGAACAAGTTGTAACGGAAAAAGAAGAGTTTCAGTTTTTTGATGCGAAAGTTTTAGTTGTTGATGATGAAAAATTAAATCGTGATTTAATAAATTGGAACTTAAGGCCTTATAAGCTTAAATTATTTTTTGCAGAAGATGGAAAAGAGGCGCTAAATAAAGCACTGATTAACAAACCTGATATTATTCTAATGGATCTTTTGATGCCTAAGATGGATGGCATTGAATCTATTGAGCTGATAAAGGTTTATGAAAATTTAAAAAATATTCCAATTATTGTCATCTCAGCGGTAATAAATTCTGAAAATGAGGAAAAATTAAAAAAGCTGGCCGATGGGATGATGAGAAAACCTGTACTGCAAAAAGATTTGGTAAAAGAGTTGGCCAAATTTCTTCCTCATAAGGTGATTTCTAAAGAACAAATAAGTGAAGAAAATAAAGTTACGACCTTGCCAGTGGAGACATCCATCGCACCAGAGCTGGAAAAGATACTCAGAGAAAAGTACCTACCTAAAATTGAAAATTTAAAAGAGATGATGTCGATTAATGAAATAGAGATCTTTGCAAATGTTGTAGATAAGCTAGCAACAAAGCATGGATCTAAGGTCATTTCTGCTTGGGCGATTAATATGTTGTCTCAAACCAAAAGGTTTAATGTAGATGAAATCGAAAAATCGTTTGATAACCTGGAGGATCTTTTAAAAGAGAAGACAGCTAAAAAGAAAGTATCTTAACCATCAACAGCTTCTGATTTCAGTCCCTTATAGAGTCTTCAACACCTTCTAACGCATTGAGTCTTTAGTTTTTTTAAAAAAATAAAAATCCCTTCCCTTGACAGTGATTCTTTTGCTATTAACTTGTGTCTGTTAAAAAACATAACTGTTTAAAAATATTGGAGGATCGTATGCAAGTTAGACCACTACAAGATAGAGTTCTTGTTCAAAGGGTAGAAGAAGAAAATAAAACAGCTGGTGGGATTATTATTCCTGATAACCACACTGAAAAACCTGCCCAAGGGACAGTAGTTGCTGTTGGAACTGGTTATAGACTTAATGATGGAGGCGTTCGAGCTTTAGACGTTAAAGCAGGCGATACTGTTATTTTTGGTAAATATGCTGGGTCTGAAGTTAAAGTTGAAGGCGCTGAATATCTGATCATGAAAGAAGATGATCTTCTTGGTGTTCTTGAAAATTAATAAAAAAATATTATTATAAGGAGTTAGAAAATGGCAAAGGAATTAAAATATAGCGAAGATGCAAGAAGTCTTATTCTTCACGGAGTAAACTCTCTAGCTAATGCGGTAAAAGTAACACTCGGGCCTAAAGGTAGAAACGTTGTTATTCAAAAATCTTTTGGTGCACCAAGTATCACCAAAGATGGTGTTACAGTTGCTAGAGAAATTGAACTGGAAAACAACTTTGAAAATATGGGCGCTCAAATGGTTAAAGAAGTTGCTCAAAAAACCAATGACGATGCAGGGGACGGAACAACAACCGCCACTGTTTTAGCTCAAGCTATTTATCGTGAAGGTGTGAAGCTGGTAACGGCAGGTCACAACCCAATGGGACTTAAAAGAGGAATCGATAAAGCTGTTGCTAAACTGCTGGAAGGGCTTAAAGCAACTACTAAAAAAGTTGAAACAAAAGAAGAAATTGCTCAAGTTGGAATTATTTCGGCCAATAATGATGCAGAAATTGGAAACCTTCTTGCTGAAGCGATGGAAAAAGTTGGTAACGACGGTGTTATCACTATTGAAGAGTCTAAAACTGGCGTAACAACTCTTGATGTTGTTGAAGGTATGCAATTTGATAGAGGTTATCTATCTCCATATTTTGTAACTAACCCAGAAAAAATGGAAGTATCTTTTGATAATCCAAATATTTTAATCACTGATACAAAAATTTCTGCCATGAAAGACCTGCTGCCAATCCTTGAGAAAAATATGCAAACCTCAAGACCTCTACTAATCATTGCTGAAGACGTTGAAGGTGAAGCGCTGACAACTCTTGTAGTAAACAAGCTTAGAGGAACACTAAACGTTGCAGCTATTAAAGCTCCAGGTTTTGGTGATAGACGAAAAGAGATGCTTCAAGACATTGCCACTTTAACTGGTGCCACTGTGATCTCTGAAGAACTTGGAAAAACTCTAGAAGCTGTTGAACTAACAGATCTTGGTTCTGCTACTAAAACTACTATTGATAAGGAAAACACCACTATCGTTGGTGGTTCTGGTGAAAAAACTGCAGTTGAGAACAGAGTAGGTACAATTAGAAAACAAATTGAAGATACAAGCTCAGACTACGACCGTGAAAAACTTCAAGAAAGACTAGCAAAACTAGTTGGTGGAGTTGCTGTTGTTAACGTTGGTGCGCCGACTGAAACTGAAATGAAAGAGAAAAAAGATAGAGTTGAAGATGCTCTTAATGCAACTCGTGCTGCTGTTGAAGAAGGAATTGTAGTTGGTGGTGGTTGTGCTCTAATTAGAGCGGCCGCTGCACTTGAAGGAATGGAAGGTACAACTCCTGAGGAAACTCATGGTATCAAAATTGTTAAAAGAGCTGTTCAAGAGCCTCTAAGACAAATTGCTACTAATGCAGGCTTTGAAGCTTCTGTTGTGGCCAACGAAATTTTAAAATCTAAAGATGCTGCTTGGGGATTTAATGCCTATGCCAACAGATACGAAGACCTAGTTAAGGCCGGAATCATCGACCCAACTAAGGTTGTAAGATCTGCCCTACAAAATGCTGCTTCTGTGGCCGGACTTATGCTGACTACAGAAACCATGATTGCTGATCTTCCAAAAGAAGATGGAGCACCTGCAATGCCACCAATGGGCGGCGGAATGGGCGGCATGCCAATGATGTAAAAACATCTAAAATGTTAAAGTAATGGGGGACTTTTGGGTCCCCCTTTTTTTTATTATGAAAGAAATATTTGCCATCTTTGGCAAGAGACCCATACCGGGATTTGCCAAAACCAGACTAGAAGAGAGTTTAGGGCCTGATAAGACCCAGGCGCTCTATCACGCCTTCATGGAGGAGTTCTTTCACCGTTTTTACAAGTCTCAAGATAAAGAGATCCACCTGTTTGCCACCCCCAAAGAATTAGAGACAAAAAAATACTTTAATGAGCTTATTGAGCGCCCTTTTCATTTTTACTTTCAAAGCGAATTGCCCTTTTTTGCAAGGCTCAAGGAAGTTTTTGAAAAAATTGAAGACTCTTTCATTCATTTAACCGGGACTGATATACCAGATTTTCCCTTTGAAATCATTGATGAGGTCAACGCAGAAATCGGCAAGGTCTATATCGGCCCAGACCAAAATGGTGGATTTTATTATTTAGGGGCCCATAGCTCCCACGGAGATATCTTCTCCCTAGACTTAGAGAGTGGAGCGGAGAATGTCCTGCAAAAAGTTATTGAGCGGGCCAAATCTTTAGATCTTGAGGTAACTCTCTTAAAAAAATGGTCGGATATTGATAAAATTTCAGATTTAAACGCCTATATAGCTAGAAACACTGTGGAAAATTTTTCCCCCACTCTAAAAGATCTTTTGCCTTAACTAAAATTTAAAGGTGAAACCAATCCATACAGAAGAAGTTCAAAGAATTTTAATCCTCCTCCAATTAGATGCTCAGAGGTTAATGGAGCGAATTAAAAAAAGGGAGAAGGAATACCTTCACCGCTTTAATATATCTCGCACCAGATCGCACTTTAAAGATATTTTTGCAAATCGCTACGAAGAGATAAGTATTAGCACGCTAAAAAATATCAGCGAGGAAGTGATTATTAGCGCCGATAATTTCTATACCCAGGCGGACAATTTACATTGGTATTTTAAGCAGACAGAAGACATGGGAGTAGCGGCAGAGGATTATTGTGCTAAAACCATTTGTGATATTCAAGCGGCCTATAATACTTTGACTGCTTTTTTAAGAGCGGAAATAACTGGTGAAACAGAATGAAATATTTTTTGTTAATCCTATTGTCGGTATCAGCTCATGCCAATGAAGGTCTCTTTTCTGGTCGAGTTTCAAAAAATAATCCCGATGCTAAATTAATCAGAGTTTTTGTCGAGTTCGACAATTTAAAATATATTAATCGCAAAGATAAACTAGCGTTTTGGAAAAATGGCTCTCCATCAACTAAGTGTAAAGGTTATATCCTGGGAAAAAGCACGCAATATTTATTAGTTAAAATTCCCAAGTATGAAAGTTGCGCTAGAAAAATTCCTATGGGTAGAGGCTTCTATCTAAAGTTTTTTTCCCAGGACCTGGTTAAAAATATAAAAACGGGACGGGAGTTGATGAAAATCCTCTTAAAGAAAAGACTGGGGATTAAGGGACAGCTAGAAAAAGCGGAAAAAAACCTGAAGTCCTATGTGGAAAAAATAGAAGGGGTAAATGGCCGCTATGAAATTCTGAGGCAGAAATTAGAGCTTGAGTGGGGAAATCAGCTCTCCTATCTAGATGAAGATAAAACCAATACCTTGAGGTATTTTAAAGAGCTAGAAGTTCGCCTTGACGAGGTGGATCACAAGCTGGAAATCTACAGAATTGCTGATGAAAACCTCAAAGCAGATCGCTGGAGCCTTGATCCTAAGTTTTATTTTAAAAAATAGCTTCCATTTTGACACTGCTTGATAAAAAACCGTCTAAATCCTTTTAAAATAGACAGTTTTATCCTATTATCCCCCTTCCTAACCGGAAAGGAGGACGCCCTGTGTTAGTTCGAATTTTAACTCTATTTACTCTTTTAACTTCACAGGTATTTGCCTCTGTGGGTAATCCTAAAGCACCTAAAGGTGGGGTTTTTAAATATAACCTGGGGAATCAACCAACTACCTTAAATGTACTTTCATCAACTGATGCTTACGCATCTACTGTGCAGGGTTATATCATTGAGTCACTGGCCACTATAAACATTGATACCTATAAATTTGAGCCAGCTCTCGCTAAAAGTTGGGAAAAGGCAAAAGATGGTAAGTCATATACCTTCACTCTTCGGGAGGGAGTTAAATGGCACGATGGAAAACCTCTTACTATAGAGGATGTTAAATTTTCTTTTGATGCCATCATGGATAAAGAAAATAGATGGAAGACCGCTCACTCTAAGGCCTATTATGAAAATATTTCTGAAGCGAAAATTATAGGAAAGTATAAAATTCAGTTTTTTATAAAATCTCCCTACTTTAAAAACTTTGATATGGTGGCGGGACTTTCCATTGTACCAAAACATATCTATTCGGACCTCTCTAAAAAGAACAAGAAAAAACTAAATAAGACTCTTATCGGTACCGGACCTTATATGCTGGCCAAACTAAGAAGAGGAAAGAGTTTAATCCTTAAGCGAAATAAAAACTGGTGGGGAGATAAAGTGCCTAGCAACGCTGGACTTTATAACTTTGACAAAATTCTCATGAGATTTATTAAAGATGGAACCATTGCCATTACTCGTTTAACCAAGGGAGATGTGGATTTTTTAGGTCTTTCCGCAGAAGAGTTTGTTAAAAAGACCACCGGTAAAAAATGGGATAAAAAAGAAGTTTTTAAAGTTAAGACTAAAAACAAATCGCCATCCGGTTATGGTTTTATTGGTTGGAACCTTAGAAACGATCTTTTTAGAACCAAAAAAACAAGAAAGGCCCTCTACCATCTTTTAAATAGAGATCTAATGATTAAGAAATTCGATTTTGGTATGAACCTTCCGGCAACAGGCCCCACTTATCAGCAAAGTGTTTATGCTAATCACAAAGTGAAACCTGTTCATTATGATCCAAAGCTTGCTCTTAAAATGTTAAAAGAAGATGGCTGGAAACCAGGGCCTGATAATATTCTTAGAAAAACTTTTGATGGTATTGAAAAAAGGCTTAGTTTTACCATTCTTGAACCAAGACAAGAATTTGTTAAATATCTAACCATATATAAACAAGATGCTCTCCAGGCCGGGGTCGAAGTTAAAATCAAATACGTTGAGTGGACTACCTTTATAAAACTGCTTGATGAGAGAAAGTTTGAGGCGGTTAGACTCGGTTGGAGTGGCGGTTCCGTTGACTGGGATCCAAAACAAATTTGGCATACTGACTCAATCGCCAGCGGCGGTTCCAATTTTATTGGATATTCCAACCCGGAAGTAGATAAATTAATCGACCAGGCCAGACTCACCTTTAATAAAGAAAAAAGGATTGAACTCTTGCGAGAGGTCTATAAGATAATTGCTGAAGATGTACCATATGCCTTTTTCTTTAACGCGAAGTATAGGTTTTATGCTCATACCAAAAGAATGAAGCGAGAGAAAGATACCTATCAATATGGTATTGGTACTGATTATTGGTGGATTGAAAAGTAGAAGGAGCATAATTTGTTTTCCTATATCATCCGTAGGCTGTTGATAATGATCCCAACTATCTTTGGGATCACCCTGGTGGTTTTTGCCATCATCAATTTGGCCCCTGGAAGTCCTGTTGAGAGAAAATTACAAGAGATGCGCTTTGGTGGCATGGGCCAGACGCAAATGGGAATGGATGGGCCGGGAAAAGATTCCTCGGGGATTTCTGATGAAGTTCTTGAAGCGCTTAAAAAACAATACGGCTTTGATAAACCAGTCCATATCAGATACCTAATCTGGCTTAAAAATATTTTTAAATTTGATTTTGGTGAATCTTTTACTTATGAAGAGCCGGTAACCGATGTCATCATCTCCAAATTTCCCGTCTCCCTGCAATTTGGGGTGATATCGCTTTTTCTCTCCTACCTAATCTGTATTCCCTTAGGAGTAATGAAGGCGGTTAAAAACGGAGCGCCATTTGATATTGCATCTAGTTTTGCCCTCTTTGTTATGTATTCAATTCCGGGGTTTATGTTGGGGATCTTACTTATCGTCTTTTTTGCCGGTGGTAGTTTTTATGAATGGTTCCCAGTAGGAGAGCTCTATTCAGATATGTATGATGATTTTTCTACTTGGGAGAAAATCACAGATAGGGTGGAACATTTTATCCTACCACTGATTTGTTATATGATTGGATCCTTCACCGTTTTAACCATGCTAATGAAAAACTCTCTTTTAGACGAAGTTGGCAAAGACTATGTCAGGACTGCAAGAGCGAAGGGTCTTTCAGAGAGAATGGTTTATTTAAAACATGCTCTTAGAAACTCTTTGATTCCGATTGTCACAGGACTTGGTGGATTTCTTTCCGTCTTTTTTGCTGGATCAATGCTGCTTGAGATGATTTTTAACTTAGATGGTATAGGACTGATGTCTTATCAAGCGGTTTTAGAAAGGGATTATAACCTCATTATGGGATCTCTTTTTATTCAAGCGGTAATAATGCTTGTTGGGAATTTAATATCTGATTTGGCCTACGTGGTTGTTGATCCAAGGATTGATTTCAAATGATAGAACGTTTTATGAAAAATGAGCTCACTCGAAAGAGATGGCGAAGATTTAAAAAAAGAAAATTGGCAATGGCATCTTGTATTGCCGTCTTAGTCATGATTGTCACTACTTTTTTGGCGCCTATGCTGGCAAACTCGAAACCTATTTATCTAAATTATAAAGGAAATAGTTATTTTCCTGTTTTTAAAATCTATAATCCAGTTGATTTTGGTATTACCGATACCTTGGTTATAGATTACCGGGGAATGGAGTTAAGCTCAGATGATACGGTAATCTGGCCTATAATTAAATGGGATCCCTTTGAATCCAATATGGAAGTGGAATCCTACCCTTCTCCACCAACAGCTACTAATATTATGGGTACCGATGATCGGGGAAGAGACGTCTTTACCAGGATTGTCTATGGTTTTAAATGGTCTATCCTCTATGCCATTTTTGTATGGTCCATCACAACCGTATTTGGAATTATCATGGGTGGAATCATGGGGTATTTTGGTGGTAAAGTAGATTTTTTCGGCATGCGGTTTGTAGAAATCCTTTCAACTGTACCGCAATTTTTTCTTTTGATTATTTTAATATCTATTTTTACACCAAGTCTTACCATGCTGATTGTGATCTCTTCAGTTTTTTCCTGGATTCCCATCAGCTACTACGTTCGGGGAGAGTTTCTTAAAAATAGAAATAGAGAGTTTGTTGAGGCGGCAAAGGCCATGGGCGCTAGTACTACTAAGATTATCACTAAGCATATTCTGCCTAACTCACTAACTCCTGTTATAACCTTTGCACCATTTGCGATTACCGCCAATATCGTAGGACTGGCATCGCTGGATTTCCTAGGCTTTGGACTAGAGATTCCAACTCCTTCTTGGGGGGAATTACTTTCCCAAGCACAGAAAAACTTTACCATCGCTTGGTGGCTAGCAGTTTTTCCATCTCTGTCGCTGTTTTTTACTTTGACCTTTATGAATTTAATTGGTGAAGGGGTAAGAGATGCGATGGATCCTAAAATGGTTTAAGTGAGGTGCCCTAGATGGGCGCCAAGTTTAAGGTAAGTCTCCATACCCTTTTTGGTATAATCAAGGAGATCGTTATCTGGCAGCCATTTACCTTTTTCACCAATTATAACCACCGTTGAACCACCAAAGAGAAAATAACCCTTTTCCTGTCCACGTTTAAAATTGGGCCCTTCATAATTTTGTACAATTTTGCCCACCATAGTGGCGCCAATTTCAATATAGGCCATTTTACCAAAGCATTCAGTATCAATGATGGTCACCTGTCTTTCATTGCGGGCAAAAATATCAGGCCTTTTCTTAAGCGCTATAGGATTTACCGAATGAAGTTCGCCATGGTTGGTAAATTCATCTAATACAACTCCCTTATCAGGAAAATGAAAACGGTGATAATCCACCGGACACAGCCTGGCCAAAAGAAGTGGCCCATCTTTAAAAGTATCATTCCACTTAATATTATTTATCAGCGCTCTTGGAGTTAAAAACTTTCCCTTAACCGGGATCTTTTCGCTCTCATCAATTTTTTCATAAGCAAAATATCTCGCCTCACTAGGGGCCCCAAGAAAAGTTGGTTCCTGGGGGAAGCGCCTCTTGCCATCTTTAAATCTTCTGATGAAAAAGTGGTTAAAATCATCATAGCCTGGGCCGTCGTCAAAGCTGTGGCCTATTTGTGGGAGGTAGTCTTCCATATCAATATGAAAATCCTCAATGAAAGGTTTTATTTTTCGCTGAGATATAGAACTTGATTGTAGCGCCCCATAGAGCTTGCTGATGGTGGATCCCGCAACAATGGGGGAGAGAAGTTTTCCAAGCATCGAGTTATAGAGCCATTTTACCGCTTTATCACCATAGACTTTTTCGACTTCAATTTTTTTCTTTTCGCGATTATAGTAATTTATATCCATGGCCTGACTTAAATTTTGCAAGAACTTGACTTGCGTTGTTAAAGTTTAATCGTATAAAACACGATTGACTTTAACTGGAGGTAATCAACTTTGAAATCAATTATCATTCTTTTTTTAGGCATGTCACTTTTTTTTGGATTTAAGGCCCCAGATTTACAAGGTCTTACCGAATATGAAAAAAATACCATCAAGGTTTTTAACAACTCCATTAAATCAGTTGTCAATATCACCATCGTAGCAAAACGCAGGGCCTATAATGGATTTCCCTTTTTTGGGCCTGAGGAAGTACCAACAGGCATCGGTTCCGGCTTTGTCTGGGATCACAAAGGACATATTGTCACCAACTCCCATGTGATCATGGATGGAGACTCCTTTCTTGTTTCCTTTCACAAAGATAAAAAACAATACCAAGCAAAACTGGTAGGCCATGACCCCACCAGAGATATTGCCGTTTTAAAATTAATTGAAAGACCTAAAACTCTGCACCCGATAGAGGCGGGAACTTCACAAAATTTAATGGTAGGCCAAAAGGTAATTGCTATTGGAAATCCCATGGGACTTGATCATACCATGACGGTGGGAGTGATCTCGGCACTAGAACGGGAGATGCCAGGTATTGGTGGCGTGACAATTAGAGGAGTTATTCAAATAGATGCCGCTATTAATCAAGGAAATTCTGGCGGCCCTTTATTTGATTCTCGGGGAAGTGTAATTGGCATCAATAATATGATCATCTCGGCGTCGGGAGCTTCTGCAGGCCTTGGCTTTTCTGTCCCGGTTGATGCTGTAAAATTAATTGTTCCCCAATTGATTAAATCTGGAAATGTAATAAGGCCGGGACTAGGCATTGGCATTCAACCTAATCCTTACGGAGAAGGTGGTTTGATCATTACCCACGTAGCGCCTAGAAGTGGCGCTTATAATGCCGGACTTAAGGGTATGGCGATTGATCGTTATGGCAAAAAATATCTGGGAGATATTTTACTGAAAGTAAATGGTAGAGAGGCCAACTCCTATAATGATATTTTTCATATTCTAAATGATTATAAAGTTGGTGACAGCGTAAAGATTTTAATCTTGCGTGAGGGAAAAGAAAAAACAGTAAAAGTTGTGCTAACTCCGCTATCTATGAAGTGAAGCAGGAATGACTAATTGGTTGCCAAACCAGACATACTTTCCACTGTCGAGTCGCAGAAGATACATATTTGAAAATCTAGTAGATGGAACGTCATCTTCGGTGGCATCAATAGTTATAAGTACAATGGTTCCAGGTAAAATATTCTCAGCGCCAGGTTCCGGAATTGGGATCAGATCTAGATTATAAAAAACCTTGATTTTTACAGTATTAAAATTAAATAGAACTTTTTTATCTTGTAAGTTTTCAGTGTTGGTAAACATAGAAAATTGATCTTCGCCATATTCTAAAAAATCATTTGGGACATCGGCGCCACGAATTGTTTGATCTATATTTCCTATAATAGAAAAATAATCATTCATGTCAGTGGGAGTGGCACTTGGTGTTTCATCTTGAAACTCCACAAGGTAGTCATAAACTCCATAGTCGATGGCCTTTTGAACATCGGGTGATGGTTTTTGATTTCCATACCAGATATAATTTCCGGAATCGAGCTTAAGCAGATAGGTATTAAGAAATCTATCGGACGCTTCCCCATTCTCTGTGGCCAGTATTCCCACAAGAACAATAGTTCCTGGTAAAATAATTTCAGGTGAGGGAATGGGATTAAAGTTAATATCATAAAAGCTTTGAAAGCTGGTAGATTCAGGTATGAAAACTATCGTCTTATCATAAATGCCAAGGGTTGGATGAATTGCCATAAAGGTTTGATCAACACCATCTTCTAAAAAAGATGTAGTAAGTTCTAGCTCATTCACTTTTTGAGCTTCCACACTGGCCCGCGCGCAAATATTATCTAAAGTATTGGGAAGTAAAATAGGAGTGAGGGCCTGAAAGCGTTCAAAAAAAGAGCTTATAGCAGCAGTATCTGCAGGCCATTTATCTTCAGGTGCTGTGGCACCTTCATCATCTCCTAAAGAACTGGTGTATCCCCCAGGGCCGGGAAAGCAACCCCAAAGTAAAATAAGCGAGAGAAGAGTTAATATTTTCACATACTGATTATCGGCGAATCTTATCCATTCTTTTAAGAAAACGAATGAGATTACCCAGACTGAGCCCGAGAATCATATAGGCCCAGGGCAGCCAGCTAGCGACTCCAAAGAGGTGGGTATCTGGTGGTAAGTACTTGAAAACACCATTTTTTACCAGCATAATCTCCACTAGAGTACCGCCGATGGCAGGACCTAGAGAGACTAAAATACCTTGCCAGGTACGCTCTAAATAAAACCAGTAGAGGAAGGTGACCCCGCCGAGCACCAGGTGAATAAACCAAATAGGATGGCCTTTTAAAACACCACTTAAAAGGTAGGCGACAAGAAAGGAAAAGATACCAATTATCGCCTTTTTAGCATCCTGCTCCCCCGGTCTTATCACTTTAGTCTTGAGGATCTTTTGATCAAAAAAGTCACCACTAAAACCTACAATTAGGCCTGAGACACCAAAAAAGGGAAAGACCCACCAGGGAATGCCCATAAAATAATAGGCATAACCACTAGGATACCAAGTGGTGTGAGTGGCGACATGAACCATGTCCCCTAAAGGGGCAAAGAAAAACCCCAGTAAAAATACTTTCAAAGCAATTTTCATTTGATTGTTTTAAATTTAATCTTTGAACCTTTCTATCTGCAGCGCACAAAATGTATTATGTTTTTATGGAAACTTTTGATCTTCAGCTCTCCCATATTCTGATCTCCCTCTTATTAATAATTCTTTGCGCAGGAATCTCCCTATTTCTAGGCCTTAAGCTGGAAAAAAAGATTCTCTTAGCAGTAATTAGATCAACCATTCAGGTGGCCGCCTTAGGATATATTCTCCGGTTTATTTTTAAGCACAATGTCTCTCCTACCTTTTTTGCCGTCTTTGCCGTGATGCTTTTTACCGCCACCTGGACCTCCATAAAAAGGCCTAAAAAACCCTATACGGGGATATTTTCAGTAAGCTTCATCTCAATATTTTTAGCTTCAGCAATAACTGGATCCTACACACTTTTTTTATCCATTCCCCAAAATCCCTGGTACGACCTACCTCAGGCGATTCCCCTGGTTGGGATGATTCTGGGAAATTCCCTCACAGGGGTCTCTCTCTGCCTGGATAGATTTATCAGCGATATCGCCCTTAAAAAAGAATATATTGAAGATCAACTAGCGATGGGTGCCACGCGCTTTGAGGTGATAAGACCTATAATTTCAGATGCTATTGGCAGCGGCATGACGCCCATTTTAAATGCCATGATGGTGTCAGGACTGGTCTCCATTCCAGGTATGATGACCGGGCAAATCCTCGCGGGAAACAGTCCTATTCTCGCTTCTAAGTATCAAATAATTATCCTCATCATGATTTGTGCCACAGTTTTTCTAACCTGTGTGGGTGTTAGCTATCTGAGCTTTTTTAAGTTCTTTGAAAAGTCTCACAGGTTTAACGAAAAACTTCTACAGGAGGTTATCTAATGCTCAAAGTTGAAAATCTCACTAAAAGCTACCCAGAAACCGGAGTCCTTTTTAAAGATGCAAATCTAACTCTAAGTCCCGGTGAGGTTATTTTCCTCAAAGGAAAATCAGGCTCGGGAAAATCTCTATTTTTAAAAGCAATCGTCGCCCTCACCCCGGTGGATAAGGGTGAAATATATTTTAAAGATGAAGTTACAACAGGTGATAACCTGCCCCGCTTGAGATCTAAGATTCATTATGTCTCTCAACACTTCGCCACACAAACCGGTTCAGTTAGAGATTATTTAACAGCACCGTTTAAGCTGAGCATTTATAAAGACAAAAAACCAAATTTAACTTTAGATGGAAAATTCTTAAACAAACGTCTCTCCCTTTTATCCGGCGGCGAAAGACAGATGGTTCATCTTAAAAGATCTCTATCTCTAAAACCTGAAATCCTCCTGCTTGATGAGCCCGTTTCGGCGATGGATCCAGAAACTAAAAAACAAGCACTAGATCTAATAAAAGAATTTCTTGAAGGTGGTGGGGCGGTGATTTGGGTAACTCATGACCCACCCGTCTTAGATGGAAAAGTTATAAACTTTCCCCAATTCACATAAAAAAAAGGGCCCCGAAAGGCCCCATCATTTACAATTTTGGTTTGTATTTAACCATGTCTTTTGGAAGTTTTCTTTTCCATCTAAGCTCAAGCATTGGCCTGATCTCAAAAGAGGCAAAGAGAGGAACTTCAAGTCCGACAGAACCTTTGATTCTCAGTCTAATTACATTGAGATAGAAAGAGCTGTCCACTAAGAGTTCACTGTCAGAGATGTTTTCGTAATCACTCATGTAGTTTGATTGCGTTGCCATCTCAGCGTTAACGAACTCACCAAGACTTTTGTGTTTTGGTGAATTTGCGGCCTGAGCAGTTCCAACAAGCAGAGCAAAGGCCAAAAGTAGTGTTTTCATCTTTATAATCCTTTTTTTAATTATTTAATTTTATTAACCCAGTAAATTGATAAGTGCGGAATAGCTTTAAGCTTAACCGGCCCGATAGATCCTCCAACCTCAAATTTGTATTGAGATCTGATCTTTTTAACAATCCACTTAGGCATTTTAACTCTACGGCCTTGGGCCATACGCTCTTGTCTCTTCTTCGCTTTTTTGCTCATCTTCTTTGCGAATTTATAAGCAAACTTCATCGCCTTTTTCATACCTTTTCTGATTCTTTTTCTTTTTAATTTAAAAATAGATTCTTTAAGGCCTTTATCAACGGCAATCCCAGCATCGCTATTATCCACGATCAGGTTGATCGTTCCGTTATCAGCAGCTTTATCAGCAACCGCTGGAGTAGAAGAAGATAGCTTATGTCTGGTGAAAAATACTGAAGGAACAACAGAACCTTTAAGTTTTGCAACACCAACACTTCCCTCAACACTCATGCCAAGAGCAACTTCGATGATCTTAAAACTCATGTCATGAACATCCATATTGTAGCTTTTTTCTAGTTCGTCGTAAGATTTTGTTACTTCATACGATAGACTATCAAGCAGATTTCTCGTCTCTCGAGCAATCTTTCTCTCTTTAGCATTTAAATCTGTCATCGCTTTATTATCTGACTGAGCTTTTGCCATGATTCTGGCGAATTCAAGTCTTAGCTTTACATCAACTCCCAGCTTAACTAAAGGCCCTGCAGTAGCGATTTTTCCTGAAGCAGAAAAGTTTAAATCAAGTCTGATTTTCCCCGCTCGCCATACATAATTTGATCTGGTTGTAGAAAGACCTTTAGCATAGGCGTAGAAATCATTAGATACAACGCTTAGATTTTTTCTGAATTCTTTTTCATCTTTAACTCGACCAGTTTCAACAAGTTGTCTCACAACTGGATCTAGTGCTTTGTTTAGATCAGCTTTGGTGTGATTTTCGTTGATGGTAACAACCGGTAGAGAAGATTCTAGTTCTTCTTCTTTTTCTTTTTTCTCTTGTTTCTTACGGGCCCAATCAATCTCGATGATTTTTGTTCCACCAAAAGCAAGAATTCCGATGTTACCAGAAAAACCAACACCAAGAGATGTTTGAAAACCAGCAAGGTGCCAACCATTTTTTGTGGCCTTAGCAACAGGTTCGGCATCAAATTCATTAAGGGCGCCAACCGTTGAATCAACAACGCCATTTAAAAAGCTATCAATCGAATTTAAGTTATCATTTTGATCTGCTGATTTATCGATGGAATCACCAAACCAATAAGGATTTAGATGACCTTCTTTGGCACTCGCTGAGAAAGTAACCAAGGTCAATAATGTAGCTATTAAAATATTCTTTTTCATCATAGACTCCTAAATTACTTTTTGAAAAAAAGTTTAAAGTAAGGTTCAACTTTCATGGCAAGCTTGACTGGACTCTCTTCAAAAATACCAATGCCAAACTTCATGGTGATATAAAGTCCAAGGTCAAATTGTGAGAAAGCAAATTTCTCATTTGATGAATAGCTTCTAATTTGTGGCAGAACATCTCCACCAACTCTTTTAAAAACCTTGGACATTCTTTTTTTCCATTTTTTTGATTTAATAGGAATGTTTAGTTCTTTCCCATTTTCATCAAGGCCTATTAGATTAACTAAATAGTCTGCTGCAAATGACGTGGAAAATGCCATTAGCAGAGTTGCTGTAAGAATTAACTTCTTCACACTATTTCCCCTTTGTTTGATTAGTAAGACATTTACTTAATAAAGAGGATGCTTATGGCACCACACGTTACAAAGCAAGCTGCCTTCGTTAATGAGCATTTTTTATCATAGGAGTTGTATTTGTTGCTGTTAGACTTTTATTAGGATTGGTTAGGAAAATAAGAAGAAAACTAGGGCCTGTTTCAGGCCCTCTATCTAGTCTTCAATAGCAAGGTCAATTCTTAGGATACCTCGACGCTCTGTGCCGTCCGGGTAGAATAGCTTGGTCTTACCAGATATTCTCATACCAAATACTTCATCAAGAGCAATAGAAAGACCTAGGGTCTCGAGACGAAAATCATCAGTATAGATTGTGAAGTTAACCACAAAATTGCCTGAACCATTGATATTGGTAACCACTGGATAAGTCATGTTTCCAAGTTCTGGATTATAAACTGTAGTACTGTCTTCATCATTAAAATCAATAGCTAGTTGAAACTTTTTAAAGCTCATAGTTTTTGGATCAAATTCAATCTCAGAAACGTTACCACCGCCAACCACATCTTGTAGTGAGGCACCCTTGGCCAAAAGCTTTGCTCCAATAGCTTCTCCAGCAGCACCAATCATATTGGCCACTAGCAGTTTTCCATCAGCTCGAAGGTTAACGAACTTATCAATTTTAGTACAAACCTCAGCTTTAGCAAGCAGTGGTTGTAGAGTTTTTTGAGCTATAAAATATTCATTTTTTAACTCTTCAGTTACATTAGTTTCCACTTTTAGGCCTTGGTATTTACCCAAAGCTCTAGTTAGAGAGTTACAAGTCGAGAACTTCCATTTCTTAGCGCGAGATTTAGTAACTTTAGAAATCTTTTTAAGGTAACACTTTCCCTTATTTGGATTGTTTCGGTTTGCTCGACCTCTTTTTACTTCATAACAAGGAAACTCTTTGTTTAAAGTTTTTGCAATCTCAGGCAGCAGAGTCTTGGTCTGTCCTAAAAGTAGATGCTTTTTTCTCCAGGCCTTGTCTCTTGAATTGGAGATAGTTAGAATTTTACCAACTAGTTCTTGGACTTTTTCATCGGCATCCATATCCATTGGAATTTCTTTTTTATACACTTGTCCATA